>NZ_BKZR01000005.1:0-104774 GCF_008974225.1 Weizmannia acidilactici
CAATCACTTTTTTGTGATAAATACTTTGTTATTATATCACTATAACAAGTCGATGTCAATATTTTTTGTTTTACATCGTTTTTTTCGTGTTCATCAGCGACGTATATTAATATACCAAGCTATTTATTATTCGTCAATACTAAAATAAAATTTTTTAATGTTTTTTTACGGCACGGTAATGGCGATGGTAAATTTCAGGCCCTTTTGTCGGCACAGCAACTTCTTCTATCATATTTTTTTCAATTAAAAACTCAAGCAAAACCGTTAAATCGATGCTGTACGGCTTAAGGCAGGGATGGGAGAGCAGCTCGTCAATTGTCCAATCTTCTTTTTGTTCCATGATCTCCAGTAAATGCTGCGTGCCAAGCGGCGTTCTTGAATAAATGAGAAATTCACTCGCAAGAAAGAGTAGTTCCAGCCGCTTTTCCAGCGATTCTTCACTCGTTACAAGTTCTTCGTACAACTTGAAAATTTGCAAATCAATTTGCTTTACCTGGTTCCAGACGGTAATTTCCGGATGGAAGCCATTTTCAATTACCGCAAGCCGGGCCAAATGGTGCAAAGCGTGGATCATGTGGTTGTATGCATCCAAATACTGGCCCTGCTTGAAAAAGTCTTTTCCGGCCAAATATCTCCGTATCAGTTTCGAAAATTCCGCCCCGATTTTCACTTTGCGCTCTTGGAAAGGGAAATCGCGCACTTCGTTTTTTAACTGCGCCATATATTCATTGCGGTCAAATAAAATTTGGCCTTCTGCAATCCACTCGATCATCTTGCTGTTCGTACCGTACAGCAGCCACTCTTTCATTTGGTTTTCAGCAACAATATACAAAGCGGCTTTTTTACCCTCATAACGGTAATGCTTCACGTACAGAGGCTGTTCCTGTTCTTTCACAATGATGAAGAGAATGGCGTCAAACAGATTTGTTGCGGCTTCTTCATCCGGTTTTTTTTCAATATATAAGACAGATAGCGTATTTGGCTGGCTCGCCCTTTCCTGGTAAATCGGCCTCAAAATGTCTCTCATGCGTCATTCCTCCATCATTTTCTCCATACTCGCATATTTCAACAATTTGCGGGAAATCCCCTGCAAATTTTAGCAACAAATTTCAGTATATTGCATTCCTTCCATTTTCGCTAGTTATGTTATATTTAAAATGAGGGGGTGGAGTTGACGAAATATTCGAGCAAAATCAATAAAATCCGGACATTTGCATTAAGCTTGATTTTCATTGGATTTATTGTCATGTATATCGGGCTGTTTTTCCGTGCACACCCGATCGTTGTTTCCGTTTTTATGGTACTCGGGATCCTTTTTATTTTATTCAGCACAATGGTTTATTTTTGGATTGGCATGCTCTCGACAAAAGCAGTGCAGGTTGTTTGCCCGGGCTGCGGTAAGCCGACAAAAATGCTAGGACGGGTGGATATATGCATGCACTGCAACGAGCCGCTGACATTGGATTCGGAGCTTGAAGGAAAAGCGTTCAACAAAGCTTATAACCGTAAAAAGTTACAAAAAAAATGATTCCCGCCGCCGGTGCAGGCGGTTTTTTTATGCAAACGCCCCTGCAAATCTGCCCGTTTCCTCCAATGAGCCTCGTAAAATCACAGCAATAAAAAAGCCGCCCGCTTCCGGCAAATCAGCCGAAAGTGGACAGGCTCATTATCCTTCCGTTTTTTCCAGTTCGTCCGCAAGATTGGCACGGGAGAGGTTCGCGTTTAAAAATCCTTCTGTTTCCGGAAGTTGCAGATTCAAATGCGTTTTTTTGCTGATTTGGATCGTGCCATAGTCAAGCACATAATCAAATACATGCCCTCCGCCGGTGCGTCCGTCATCAATGAAATGGAAATGGAACCCGGCAACTGCAATTCCTTGCGCGTAAATCGGCGTCCAGAAGCCGGCGAGTGTCCCTTTAATATCCTCAAAGGAATAAACTGGCTGAGATTTTACGGCTTCCGTCATCGGAACAGGTTTTTCCTGGTACGAAACGGTTCTTGTATTCATTTGTTTAAACACGCCATCCACGCGGATTGCGTAAAATAAATTTTCGCTGCGAACAAGATCTTTGATCAATTCTTCCAATTCCGGGCGGGTAAGCGGCCCGTCTACTTTATAAGTAATGTCTGTTGTAAAATGCGTCAACGAGCAGAACGGCGAGCTGTCTTCAGGCCGGACGCGGCGCGCTGTACCGTCCTTGAGCTGATAAAACTCGTTGTCAAACGCGATTAATTCCCCGTCCAAATGATTGAATGTGCCAATGCCGAAATTCCCGAATTTTTTCAGTTCGGCAAACGTCATATCGCTTTCGTAAACCCCGTCAAGTAGGGAAGTCATCGTCGACAATTGGTAAACTTCATCCATCGGACGTGTTAAAGTTTGTTCCACGCTCGAATTTTTCGCAGCTGTGTTCATGTAAAACCCCTTCTTTCCTAAAAGTTTGGCATGCAAAAAGCAGGTACGACGGCGGTTCAAACCTTAAACCAATTGGTTTGGCAGCAGTTTTTTCGCCAGTTCGAGGTTGTCGCTGTAATCAACAGGAACATCGATCACAACAGGGCCTTCGGAATTTAGCCCTTCCTGCAGAACGGAAACAAGCTCGTCAGGAGAGTTCACCCGCAAACCTTTTGCACCATAACTTTCAGCGTGCTTCACAATATCGACAGGGCCGAAATCCGCTCCCGATGTGCGGCCATATTTCATTTGTTGCTGGAATGCAACCATGTCGTATGCTCCGTCGCTCCAAACAATGTGCACAATCGGGGATTTTAAACGCACGGCCGTTTCAAGTTCCATCGCCGAGAATAAGAAACCACCGTCCCCGGAAATAGAGACCACTTTTTCATTCGGGTTGACAAGCGTTGCCGCGATCGCCCAAGGAAGCGCAACCCCCAACGTCTGCATGCCGTTTGAGAACAGCAGGCGGTTTGGCTCGTAAACGCGGAAATGGCGTGCCATCCAAATATAATGAGAACCAACATCACACGTTACCGTAACATTGTCGTCAATCAATGAACGTAAATCCCGGATCAACTGGAGCGGATGGACGAGATTGGAATCCGCATTATCGGATGGTTCATCGCGCAAATTCAGCTGGTTGCGGAGATGTTCGAGCAATTCCATCGATTTTCCGCTCATATTCAAGTGTGTCAGCTGGTCCTTAATGCTGTCGACACTTGCGGCAATATCGCCAACCAGTTCTATTTCCGGCTGGTAATCGTGATCAATATCGGCCTGTATTTCGTCCAAATGGATAATCTTTCTTTCACCATGGCCGTTCCAAAACTTCGGATCGTATTCCACAGAATCATAACCGATTGTCAAAACGACGTCGGCATGTTCAAGCAAAATGTCGCCAGGCTGGTTGCGGAACAGGCCGATCCGTCCGAAGAAATGTTCTTCCAAATCCCTTGAAATTAAACCGGCCGCCTGGAACGTTTCAACAACCGGCAATGCGATTTTCTTCAGCAAAGAACGCACCGCTTTTACGACTTTCGGGCGGCTTGCCCGCATCCCGACCAAAATGACCGGCAGTTTCGCGTTTTGGATCGCCTCAACGGCTTTTTTCACCGCTTCTTCATCTGCTTTGCCGAGTTTTGGGCTTTTCAGCGGGCCCAAAGCTTTAACCGACGCCGGCTCTGAGAGCACGTCCTGCGGGAAGCTGATGAAAGCGGCTCCGGCCTGTGCGGATGCAGCGGAACGGAATGCGTTTGTCATCACTTCCGGCACCGTGTCCGGGTGAACGACTTCTGCCGCATATTTCGTAATCGGCTGGAACAGTGCAACATTATCCATCGACTGGTGCGTTTTCTTCAGCCTGTCCGCCCGCGGCACCGCACCGGCAATGGCAACGACCGGATCGCATTCTGTATTCGCAGTCACAATCCCGGTCGCAAGATTCGAAGCCCCCGGACCGCTTGTCACAAGGCAGACGCCCGGTTTTCCCGTTAAGCGGCCAACTGCGGCAGCCATAAAGGCCGCATTTTGTTCATGGCGGCAAACAATCAATTCAGGGCCGCGTTCCTGCAGCACATCATACACTGCATCAATTTTTGCACCCGGAATTCCGAAAACATACGGCACTTCCTGTTTAATCAGGCAGTCGACAACAAGGTCAGCAGCTGTTTTTTTCTTTGTATCAATCGATTGCGTTTTATCCACGAATGCTCACACTCCCAAAAGTTGTTCCTTATAAGGGCAGCCGTATTTTGAACATTCGCCCGCTTCTTATAGGGGAAAACGTTCATTTATAGGCTGGGCGATCTTTTTTCTATCTATACTTTACACTACTTTTGGAAATGTTTAAAATATATTATTGCCATATGAATAATACACAAAAAATATTAATCATCTGTCGATAAGGAGGAAGATTGCCGATGGAATTGCGCCATCTCCATTATTTTTTGACCGTCGCGGAAGAACTCCATTTTGGAAAAGCGGCTGAGCGGCTGCAAATGACCCAGCCGCCGCTTTCCCAGCAGATCCGTCAGCTGGAAGAAGAAATCGGGGTCGATCTTTTTATCCGCAGCAAACGGCATGTTGAATTGACGATTCCGGGAAAAGTGTTTTTAAGGGAAGTAAAACAGGTGCTTGAACAGCTGGACCAGGCTGTTGAAAATACACGGCGTGCCGGCAGGGGAGAATTCGGGAACGTCGTTGTCGGCTTTGTCGGCTCTGCAACTTACGATATTTTGCCGGCAGTGGTCCGAGAATTCCGCTTAAAATATCCAAAAACAGCCGTTTCCTTGCACGAACTGTCGACGCCGGACCAAATTAAAGCGTTGCACCGGAAGGAAATCGACGTCGGCCTGCTCCATCCGCCGATCCATGATCTGCTGATCGAAACGAAAGTGATCCAAAATGGGACAGCTGCATTGTCAATGCCGAAAAACCATCCGCTCGCACAAAAAGAAACGATCCGAATCGAGGATTTAGCGGATGTCCCGTTTGTTGTCGTGTCCCGCGACATATGGCCGGGGTTATATGATGAATTTCTTTCCTTGTTCCAAGATGCCGATTTCAGCCCGAAAATTGTCCAGGAAGCGACAGAATACCAAATGGTTGTAGGGCTTGTTACGGCGGGTATCGGGATCGGGGTACTGCCAAGGACAGCAGAAAAATTATTTAATTTGGATATTGTGTACAGGGAAATTGACGGGCATCCTTTAAATGCGGTGCTTTCGATTGCTTACAGAAAAGATGACCAAAACCCGGCCCTTGCCAATTTTTTAAAAATATCGGACCGGGTCACAGCGGGATTTTAGTAATATGGGGAACTCCCGGAAAATTGAAACCCTATCAATACTTTTCCAAAATACGGTTAAGAAAATGTCCGGCGGCTTTTCCGTTCCGGCAAATCACAAGGCAAGTATCATTGCCGCAGACCGTACCGATTTTATCCCTGTCGTCCAATTGGTCCAAAAGAACGCCGAGCACATGGGCACAACCGGGGTCTGTTTTCAGGACGATTAAATTGTCAGCCGTAACCATGGTTTTCAGCCACATGTGCATGCAATGGGCGAGGCGGCATTGAGTATCCGTTTTGCTTGGTGAGAGTGCATACCGGTATGTATTGCCATCAATGATTTTGGAGACATGCAATTCTTGAAGATCCCTTGATATGGTTGCCTGCGTCGCATGAATCCCCTCTTGCTCAAGTTTTTGGACCAGCTCATTTTGGCTGTGAATGGGCTGCGACTGGATCAATTCACATATTTTCGGCTGCCTTTGCATTTTATCCATATTTGAATCCCCGCTTTAAATGATTTTATCATTTATCCATTTTGAAAACTTCCAGTTTGTGGAATGTGATGGTCTGCCTTTCAAAAGAGATGGTATGGTCCCGCTTAAATTCGTTTAAAACATGGCTGGCTGTTTCTCTGGAGGTTCCCGCAAGCTTTGCGATGTCAACCACCGTAATGGGGCAGAGGATTTTGATTTCCTTTCCCGCACGGATGCCTAAATCTTCAAGCAAAATGGAGAGTACATGGCGGACACGTTCGGAAGCATTGCTGTTTGTGATAAGCTGCAGCCTCGATTCGTGCAAAACTAAAATATCGGAAAGATGTTCAACTATATGTAGCAGCAAAGTGTTATTCGATTTGGCAATCTCTTCGAACAGGACCGCCGGAATATAAAACAGTTCGATATCGGTCACTGCATATGCAGAATAGTGGTATTCTTTATCTTTGAACAGGCCGCCGTAAGGAAAAAGCTCATACGGTTTGATATAATCCCCGTAAAAGGAGGAGGCGTTCTCGTCCATCCTGTCAATTTTGATATAACCGTCCACCAGCAAGTAAATTCTTTCGCGCGGGTCACCTTCCATAAACAGCTGCTGTCCTTTCCGGTAAGTCCGGTGGTATAAATTCATTTCAAGTTCTATAAAAATCTTTTCAGGAACATCTTTAAACACATCAAATCTTTTCAATATGCTTCTAATTTCATGTGATTTGTCCACTTTCACAAAAATCACCCAATACGTTTATATTATTTTAATGTAGTACCAGCCTTTGGAAAGCGTTTCCTTTTTCTGAAAAAACAGAGAAAAGGAGGCAACGCACACATTCCTCCTTTTTCATCATATCGTTATACAGGGACTTGTTCAACCATGATTTGCGTCCCTATTTTTCCTTCGAGGGCATCAAACGCATGATCCAATGAAGTAATAATCGCTTTCCTTGAAGGATTGGATTCCACAAACAGGATCGCCGCTTCCACTTTTGGCTTCATGCTTCCCGGCTGAAATTCACCATTTTCAAGATATTTTTTTAGTTCCTCAATGGAAATATCGGTTAAAATCTTTTCATCCGGCCGCATGTAATGGATGCATACATGGCCGACAGCCGTTAAAATAAGCAGGATGTCGGCATTGACCAGTTCGGCAAGCTTTTGGGCTGCAAAATCTTTATCAATGACCGCTTCCACCCCGATATGGCTGTGGTTTTTACGTATCACCGGAATGCCGCCCCCGCCGACCGCAATGACGACATTCCCGCCTTCCATCAGCTGGTTAATCATTTTGTGTTCCAGAATATTGACCGGCTGCGGCGAAGGGACAACCCGCCGCCAGCCCCTACCGGCATCTTCTATCATGGTGATATTTTGTTCTTTCATCATTTTCCTTGCTTCTTCTTCCGTATAAAACGGGCCGATCGGCTTGGAAGGATGTTGAAAAGCAGGATCATCCGGCGAAACTTCAACACGCGTTACGACCGTTGCTACATTTTTTTTGATGCCAGCTTCTTCCATCGCATCTTCAAGGGCGTTTTCCATCCAATAGCCGATCATTCCCTGGCTCATGGCACCGCATGTATCAAGCGGCATGGCCGGTGTTTTTTCGGAATTGGAAGCCTGCTGCTGGAGCACGATATTCCCGACTTGTGGGCCGTTTCCGTGCGTGATGATCATATCATATCCGGCTTTCATAATTTTTAACAGTTGCCTTGCTGTTTCCTTCAATGCCTGCTGCTGGGCTTCGGCTGTTGCATCCTTGGCTTGGATAGCATTGCCGCCGAGCGCAATGACGACTTTTTTCTTTTTCATCTCTCAATCTCTCTCCTTAAAAATCGCTCTGTAATCCCAGAGTGCTGATCATCGCGCAATCCGACTGTTTTTTTCGTATGGGGAGGCCGCCGCGAATTGCGCGATTTTTTAGGAATAATACTTAAATCTTAATCGAACCTGTGATGAGCGAAACGAGCGCCCATAAAGCCAGAAAGACAATCAAACATGCTTCAAGCAATTCGGCCCTGTTGAAAAATTTCCTAATATGATGCTCTTTTTGCACCCCGACGAAAATGAGGATGCCCGGGGCGTATAAAATCATTGTCAGAAGCAGATAGTCCAGCCCTGCCGCATATACAAGCCATACGGCATAAACGGTGGCTATGATACCAAGCACGATGTCTTTTGCACGTTTCTCGCCGGCTTCATAATATTGTCCTGTCGTTGCCAGTTTTAACTGGTAAAGCGCCGAAAACAAATACGGGATTAAAATGGCCGAGGAAGCCATCGAATAAGCAAATTGGTATGCTCTGTCCGTGAACAGCAGCGTGATCAAAAACAGCTGGATTAAACCATTTGTCAGCCACAGCGAATTTACCGGGGCATGATTTTTATTTTCTTTTGCAAACCATGCCGGGAAAACATCGTCTTTACCGGCAACAAAAGGAATTTCGGCGGCGAGGATCGTCCAGCCGAGCCAGGCGCCTAATACCGAAATAATCAGGCCGAGGTTGATGATTACGGCACCCCACTTGCCGACAACATGTTCAAGCAGATAAGCCATCGACGGATTTGGCAGGCCGACCAGTTCCCCTTGAGCCATAACACCAAGAGAGAGCAGCGAAATCAAGATATAAATGACCAATGTGCCGATCAGCCCAATAACCGTTGCTTTCCCAATATCTTTCCGGTTTTGGGCACGCCCGGAAAGGACGACCGCGCCTTCCACACCGATGAATACCCAAAGCGTTACAAGCATTGTGCTTTTCACTTGAGCCGCCACATTTCCAAAGTGGAACGCTGTGCCATGCGGACCCCAGAAATCCGCCGTAAAGGTTTTGGCATGGAAAGCGAAGATCATTATGACAATGAACAGGAAAACCGGAACAAGTTTTGTAATCGTTGTGACAAGATTCACAAGTGCAGCGGAATGTACCCCTCTTAACACGAGTGCATGTACGATCCAAAGCATGATGGAGGCGCCAATAATCGAAGCAACGTTTTGCCCGCCGTCAAACCCCGGGATAAAATAGCCGATAGAACTGAACAACAAAGTGGCGTATGCAACGTTTCCAAGCCAAGCCGACAACCAGTATCCGAAGGCGCTGTTAAAACCCATGAAACTTCCAAACCCTGCTTTGGCATAGCTATAGATGCCGCCGTCTAAATCCGGGCGGCGCATTGACAAGTTTTGAAAACAGAGGCCGAGGGCTATGATACCTATCCCGGTAATGACCCATCCGATGATGATTGCGCCGGCATGCGCCCCGTTCGATATATCGCTTGCCAGATTAAATGCCCCGCCGCCGATCATCGAACCAATGACAATGGCAATAAGCGACAACAAACTGAGCTTTTTTTGGTCTCCCATTTTTCTCACCTCAAGTGTTTAATTTGAAGATCAACCGGCTTTCTTAATCCCTCCGATTGGTGGCAACCATGACGGCTTTAATCGTATGCATTCTGTTTTCGGCTTCGTCAAATACGTACGAATGGCTGCTGCGGAACACTTCATCCGTCACTTCCATTTCTTTCAGACCGAATTTTTCGTAGATGCCCTGTCCAATCTCCGTTTCCAGGTCATGGAAAGAAGGCAGGCAGTGCAGGAACATGACATCTTGATTGCCTGTTTTCCGGATCATTTCCATATTGACCTGATACGGTTTTAAGAGTCTGATCCTTTCTTCAAACTGCGATTCTTCGCCCATTGATACCCAAACATCCGTATAAATAACATCCGCGCCGTCAACTGCTTCTTCGATGTTATCCGTAATCAGCACCCTGCCGTGCGAAGCTTTGGCAAATGCTTCAGCTTCCTTCACAAGCGATACCGCCGGAAATAACGATTTCGGCGCACAAATTCTGACATCCATGCCGACTTTGGCACAGCTGACGAGCAGGCTATTCGCCATATTGTTGCGGCCGTCGCCGGCATACACAAACTTAACGCCTTTTAAGTGGCCGATCTGTTCTTTGATCGTTAAGAAATCCGCCAGCACCTGGGTCGGGTGGAATAAATCGGTCAGCCCGTTCCATACCGGCACGCCGGAATATTTTGCAAGCAGCTCAACCGTTTCATGGGAAAATCCCCTGAACTCAATGCCGTCAAACATCCTGCCTAGCACTTTTGCTGTATCTTCAGTAGATTCTTTTTTGCCAAACTGAATATCGTTTTTGCCCAAATATTCCGGGTGCGCCCCTAAATCAACAGCCGCAACTGTAAACGCGCATCTTGTCCGTGTGGAAGGCTTTTCAAACAATAGCGCGATATTTTGCCCTTCCAAATAACGATGTGGAATGCCCGCTTTTTTCTTCGCTTTTAAATCCGCCGCGAGATCAAGCAAATAAAGGATTTCTTCTTCCGTGTAATCGGATAAGGTTAGCAGGTTTCTTCCTTTCAGATTGACTTTGTTTTCAGCATAAACAGCCATATCTTTCTCCTCCTTTAAATATCTTCGCGCAAAATCGGCATGCTCATACAGCGCGGGCCCCCACGTCCCCGCGACAATTCCGAACTTGGAATTTCAATGACTTCGATGCCGTGATTTCTAAGCATTTCGTTGGAAACATAGTTGCGGTCGTACGTTACCACCACCCCGGGGGCAATCGAAAGTGTATTTGATCCGTCGTTCCACTGTTCGCGGGCCGATGCAATAATATCACCGCCGCCGCAAGGAATGAAATCAATTTCCGGCAAATGGAGCACTTCTTTTAAAACAGCCGGCAAGTTGTTCCTTTCCCGGATATTGACCTGATCCGGATCCTCCGATTTTTCCAAAATGTATATCCGCATATTTCCGTCAGGTCCCTGGATAGCAGGATGAATCGTAAATTTGTCAAAGTCGACCATTGTAAACACTGTATCAAGATGCATAAATGCCCTCGATTTCGGGATTTCAACCGCGACGACCCTTTGGATTTCTCCCTGTCTTTGAAATAGCTGGACCGCCAAATTTTCAATTGCTTTCGCGGAAGTCCTGGAACTGACCCCGATCGCAATCGTGTCTTTGCTTAAAATGAGCTCGTCCCCGCCTTCGATCGGGAAGCGTTCACCCCTGCCGAGCCATACCGGGATGTCAAATTTTGCAAAACGCGGATGGTATTTGATGATATACTGCATAAATAGCGATTCGCGCCGTCTTGCTTCCTCTCGCATACGATTGATCGTCAGGCCTTCACCGATCACAGCTGCAGGATCGCGGGTAAAATATAGGTTCGGCATCGGATCGAGATAGAACGGGTAGTGGCCTGCCATTAGTTCATACAGATGCGTTTTCTTTTCCTCCGCAATTTCTGTCTTCAACACCCCGGCCATCACCTTGTGCACTATTTCTTCAACCGGAAATGACAGCAGGTAATCCTTCAGAATGTTATAGGTGCCGTTCGGATTGGCTCCGCTTTCTGACAGTATCTGATCGATAAACTGCCGGCGCACTTTTTCATCTTCAAGTGTTTCAGCCGCGAGCTTATCGAGATAAAGGACTTCAATACCGCGGTTTTTCAAGATACCGGCAAAATAATCATGTTCTTTTTGCACGGTCGGCAAATAAGGAATATCATCAAAAAGAAGCCGTTCCAAATATTCCGGGATTAAATTTTCAAGTTCTTTTCCGGGTCGGTGCAGTAATACGGTTTTTAATTCGCCGATTTCCGATGTGATATGCAGCGGGTACTTCATCTTCGTTTTCGATATTTCCAATGTCGTGTTGGATGACTGTCTCATTTTTGTACCTCCTCCTGGCATATTTCCTTTTTGATTTCCTTCATGAAGGTTGATCATCGGTACATCTTTATCATAGGGGATCTTCGGTTTGGGCATTGTGGAAATTACAGCAGGCTTTGTGTGGAATACATCACAGAATCGCTTTTATTTATGAAAACGTTTGCATGATTACTCGATGTTTGTTGTTTCATTAAGATTCCACACCAATTTTGGAATGTATATTGGTGAATAAATCCGTGGGAATTCTGAGAAAAAAATTTTTTGGATTTTTATCGCGGGCTGCACGTTTGAACTGCAGTACTTTCCGGGTTATGAACTGGACAAAATGTTTCAGACGCGAAAACTACGGAAAAAACGGTCGAGCCGGATCCTTAAAAGCAGATCCACAGCAATAAAAAAAGAACTGGAATGGACCAGTTCAACCGGTATGAGAGCATTATTCAACTTTTGACATAACTGTGCTTTTTGCTACATTCCGGGCATGTACCGTAAATTTCCATACGATGGTGGCTCACTTTAAAACCGGTCACCTGTGAGGCGAGCTGTTCCACTTCATCCAAGCCAGGATAGTGGAAATCCACAATTTTTCCGCAATCTTCGCAAATAATGTGGTAATGATTCGAAGTAACAAAATCGAAACGGCTTGAAGCATCGCCGTAAGTCAGCTCTTTTACTAATCCGATTTCCTTAAAAACACGCAAGTTATTGTAAACGGTGGCCACACTCATATTCGGGAATTTACCCTCAAGTGCCTTATAAATTTCATCGGCCGTTGGATGTGACATGGACTCAATCAAATATCCAGTATCGCATGACGTTGAGGGGTAATACGGACACCCGACTGCTTTAATGTTTCCAGTGCTTTGTTCAACTGCTGCTCTGACACCGTCATGCACCTCTTTTCTAACGATTATCATTCTTAATTTATAATCTTTATAAAAAGTTTACAAAAAAAAGTGCGGTTTTGTCAAATAAAATGAAGAAATTCATTTATTTCAGGTTTTCTTTTTTTATGCAGGATGATGTGAAAACGTTTCGTTTTTCTCAATTAATCCCCAAGCGGATGAAGCGGCTGGTCTTTTATCCCTAAGCAGTGGTTGATGAATCTTGCCGCCACAAACAGGAAATCGGACAGGCGGTTTAAAAACGGCAGTACTAGCGGATTCACGCCTTCCACCGAAACACTGCATCGTTCCGCTCTCCTGACAACCGTCCGCGCCGCGTGCATGGCTGCCGCCGCCGGATGGCCCCCAGGCAAAATGAACATTTTTAACAGTTCAAGCTGCGCGTCCCATTTGTCAATCACCGTCTCAAGCTCGTCAATATACTCCTGTTTTAATTTCCATTGCACTTCTTTCCCCGGGGGCGTGGAAAGTTCCGCCCCTGCATGGAATAACATCGTTTGGACGCGGCTGAAAATTTGTTCTACCTCTTCTTTTTCTGGAAAATGTTCCGAATGTAGAAACGCGAGCGCAAGCCCGATCATCGAATTCGCTTCATCGCATGTGCCATACGCTTCAACACGCGGATCATTTTTCGGCACCCTTGCCCCGTAAACGAGGGATGTCGTCCCTTTATCCCCCGATCGCGTATAAATCCTCATGTTAATACCCCTTTTCTAAATCAACGGTATTAATATAATCTCTTCCTTTGGTTAAATAAGTATGTAAATTGTGCCGGAAGATTTCCATCGCACGCGGCAAATAATGTTCCGAATGGCTGGAGATGTGCGGTGTGATCGTGATATTTTCTATTTTCCAAAACGGGTGTTCCGGCGGCAGCGGCTCCTCATCGAACACATCCAAATACGCATGCGCGATCTTTCCGGATTGCAGCGCATCGATCAGCACCTGTGGCTCCACTGCGTCCCCGCGCCCGATATTAATCCAAACCGCAGACGGCTTCATTGCCTCGAAATGCGTTTTCGTATAAAAATGGCGGGTTGTCTTCGTACTCGGCAACACGGAAACCACGTAATCCGCCTCATTTAAGGCGCTTACCATCGTATCCGGCGTATACATTTCATCCGCATTCTCCGTTTTTCTACCGTTCGTATTCACACCGATCACCTTCATGCCGAACGCCTTCGCAAGGCGGGCAATTTCGCTTCCGATTGCGCCCATACCGACAATCATGATACAGCGGCCGCTGATCTCGCTTAAAGGCGCATCGGGGACCCATTCATGTTTTTCCTGCCGGATACGGAACAGGTCAAAAGACTTTGCGTGACGGAGCAAACAGCCAAAAGTATATTCCGCCATCGGGATTTTATGGATGCCCCGCGCATTGGTAACAAACACGCCTTTTTTCCTTAGTGCGTCTAACGGCATTTTTTCAATTCCGGCCGAAAAAACCATCACCCATTTCAAACGGGGAAGCGGCATGACGATTTCTTCTGTCAGATCCTCGCCATACGTGGCGATCACTTCCGCATCCCCGAGCGCTTCTTGTGCCGTTTCAATTCCTCGGAAAGCAAGAAAATCTATTCCCGGAAAATTTGTATTTAAATCAGCCAACAAAGTTTTTCCAGGCTGAAAAGTGAAGACAATTTTCATTGTTTTTCTTCCCCATTTTTTAAATAGTATACTGCTTTTGTAATATTCTTGGCTAAGATATTTTAATGAGTGAGTCAAGTTTTTGCGGGAGGTCCCTCTCAACCTTCGATATTCGATTTTCGTCTTTTTTAATTTTAGCCATCTGTTTCGGCTCTTCAAGGGTAAAGGCTTCGCCCTCGCATGCTCGCCCTTGAAGCCCGCAACACGGATGGCTTAATTCAAACAGCTAAAACATACTTCCGAGTCATTCTATCGCACATTTTTGAAGAACTTGATGTCTGGTTTATGGAAAATCGGATTTTAAACGGTTTGAATATCGAGAAAGACAGTCTTATACACTGGAAACCCTTTTTGGTCCTTTGACTTTTAAACGAAGAAAATATAAGGACCGTCAGACAGGTCGCCGAGTGACCTTATTTTGATTTTCTACCAAAAATCATTTTATCAGAGGTGAGAGTTCCTTTCTTTGTTCTTTCTTTTGTTAGAATATTCCTAAACTTATCTACTCCTCGTAAACATTTTACTCATACATGATAAAATCCCCATGCGGTGTTTTCTTCATCTCCTGCGGTTTTAGTATTGTATTTGTAAGTAGTAACGTAATAGTAAGTACGGCCATTATGTGTGAAATGAACTGGATTAGTATATCCGGAAGATGAAGCTACTAAGCTTACAATTGGTGAAGGTTAAAGTGGTGACCTGATTAGTTTCTTTGTTCAGAACTGTTCTAGCGAGCGGTGTCAGTTTGAGTTATTTTAAATGTGCTATCTTCATAGAGGATATCGCTAGAAGCAGATTGTGAATTTGATTGAACTTGAGTGTCATCTGAAGTTTCAGCATGGGCTATTGCATTCGGTAGAGCAGGTGCTATTAAGCCAAAACTAAAGCAATAGATAAAGCTTTTGGAAGGAATTTTCCCTTTTTCATTATTATCACTACCCCTGTTTTCTAAGTTTTTCCCGCGAAATAAAAATTCGGCAATTTCATCGTAATCTTTTTCAGGCGCTCAAATTCGTCTTTGTCACTGAAATGAAGCTTGTTTTGGTACGTTTTAAGCAGTTCGTTTCTCCGGTCTAAATCACGTTTTAAGATGCGGATTTGCGCTTACTTTTCCCTCTTTAAATCCCGGTGTATAGGCTTGAAAAGGATTCATACGTTTCAAGCCGTTTTCCTCTATGAGAATACGGATTTCGGTGTTGTGCATGCTTTCGTACAAGTCGTTGATGGCGTTGAATTCGGCCTGCATATCGAGCAATTGGGTTTGTTGCTGCCGCAACTGCGCTTCCTGTTTTTCCGTTTCCTGTAGGTCAGCCCGGATATTTTCAACCGTAGGTTCAGCGCCAATGAGGTTCTGCGCAGTCTTTAGGGAAACCCATTCTTCTCAGGTGTTGAAAGGCTGTTTAACCGATGCTGCTGAACAATCCGGTGCTGTAAGGCTTCCTTCTCTTCCCGATACTTTTGAAGGTCAATGACAACGGCATTATAGGCCTTCAGTTCGGCATTAATGGTGCCCCGTGAACTTCCCTTGCCTTTCGATTCCATTTCATGGGCAACATGTCCAAGATGGACGGTCGGCAGGATCTCAAGCCCCCTGTCTTTATGGGAAAGGTGGGTAATCCGGTCTTTTGTGCCGGCTTTTTCAAGCGCCCGGTTGGCATGTTCGGACCATTGCTCACGCCACTGTTCAAGCAATTCTTTTTTATCCCAGTCCCGGTTTTTCCCCTCAAAACCTTTTTCGGAGATCTCCCTTGTCGTCAACAATACATGAGCATGAGGATCGTTTTCATCATCCCGGTGAATGGCAATATTCGCAATCATCCCCCGGTCAACGAATTGTTCCTGGACAAAGTTTGTCAGGAGTTTACGCTGTTAGCCATGATTCAGTTCTTTTGGCAAAGCCACGTTGAATTCCCTTGCCAACCGGGAGTTTTTGCGGTTTTCCGATTCTTCGACTTTATTCCAAAGCTACTGGCGGTCATAGACCCATTTTGGAGCGTTGGAAGGGGCTAAAATCATGGTTTCCGGTTTGACGTTTCGTTTGTAGAATTTCGTTTCTCCTATCTGCTCATCTTTCAGACGTTCCCCTGAACGGTAGGCCGCAGAAGCAACAACGGACTACCTTTTCCTCGTGAAATCACCTGAACCGAAAAATGACATGAATCCGCAAAAAATGCCATAAAAAAGAAACCGGACCAGCCGGTTCCCATTTATATAATTATTTCTGAGGAGGTATTATTAAAATATGTTTTCGGACCGTTTTGGCATGGACAAAAGCCACTGGCCCACAAAAATAGGCAGTTATGCGAGATTTTCTTTTATATAAGCCAGCGCTTCTTCAGCATGGCCGTTTACCCTCACTTTCCTCCATTCTTTTACAATCTCCCCGTTTTTGTCTATGATAAAAGTGGATCGTTCAATGCCCATATATTCTTTCCCGAACGTCTTTTTCTTCTTCCAGACGCCGTACTTCTCCGCCACTTTATGGTCTTCGTCCGAAAGCAGATAAAACGGGAGCCCGTGCTTTTCCGTAAATTTTTGGTGTCTCTCAACAGGATCCGGACTGATCCCGATAATCACCGCATCCAGATCGGAAAAATCTTTATAATGGTCGCGGAAATCGCACGCTTCTGTTGTACAACCTGGCGTCATATCTTTCGGGTAAAAATAGAGCACAACATGTTTTTTACCGTGGAAATCCGATAACGTAATTAGTTTCCCGTTTGTTTCAGGCAGTGTAAAATCCGGTGCCATTTACCCATCATCCTTTTTCTAACTTTTTCTTTTAGCCTACCTGCTTTTGGGGGAAATTGCAAATGATTACTTTTTCTCCGAATCGAGAACCGATTTTACGACAAAAGCTGCGGGAATTGTATAGCCGATGAGCGCTTCAATCACGATAAGGATGCGGGCTGCTCCGATCGGAACAATATCCCCGTAGCCGACGGAAAACAACGTAACCGCGCTCAAATACATATAATCCATTAAAGTGCGGAAATCATGTCCTTCCAATTGCCTGCCGTGATTCAGTGCAATGCGGAAGCCCATTATATCAAGAATCAAATACAACAAGCCAAAGCCGATCACAATATTGCTGTATGTGAACGCTAGAAAAAGAAAGTTGTCGAAAGAAAGCTGTTTGGTGCGCCAGGACGACGGATAAAACAAGGTGCGCAAACTCATTGCGATGCAAAGGACAACCAGTACGCCGAGAAAATAGAACATGCCTGATACCCCAGCTTTTCATCGTTTATCCCTACATTGTACGCCCTTCCCTTCCCCAATATGACATCCCCCTCTGGACGGTAAGAAATTGGAAGGCTACAATGGATATGGTGCAAATTGGCAATGCCAATGAGGAGGGAATCTAAATGGATTTTACAAATTCCGAAAAACTATATAAAGAAGCACTGCAGCATATCGTAGGAGGCGTCAACAGCCCGTCCCGCTCGTACAAAGCGGTAGGCGGCGGCGCACCGGTCGCGATGGAAAGAGGTAAAGGCGCTTATTTTTGGGATGTGGACGGCAACCGCTATATCGATTATTTGGCGGCATACGGCCCGATCATTACCGGTTTTGCCCATCCGCATATCAGCGCTGCGATCAAAAAAGCTGCCGATAACGGCGTTTTATTCGGCACACCAACCCCGTATGAAGTAAAATTTGCAAAAATGCTAAAAGAGGCAATCCCGTCATTGGACAAAGTCCGTTTTGTTAACTCTGGAACGGAAGCAGTGATGACCACGATCCGCGTGGCGCGCGCATATACCGGACGCGATAAAATTATTAAGTTTGAAGGGTGCTACCACGGGCATTCTGATTTGGTGCTCGTTGCCGCCGGTTCAGGCCCTTCGCAGCTCGGTATGCCGGATTCGGCGGGGGTCACTCGGGCGATCGCAAACGAAGTGATTACCGTGCCGTACAATGATGTTGAACCGTTTAAGCAGGCGCTTGAAAAATGGGGCGATGAAGTGGCAGCCGTACTTGTCGAACCGATTGTCGGCAATTTTGGGATTGTCCCGCCGAAGCCTGGATTTTTGGAAGCGATCAACGAACTGGCGCACAAGGCCGGCGCGCTCGTTATTTATGATGAAGTCATTACGGCTTTCCGGTTCATGTACGGCGGCGCGCAAAACCTGCTGGGCGTGACGCCGGATTTAACGGCGATGGGCAAAATCATTGGCGGTGGACTCCCGATTGGCGCATACGGAGGACGAAAAGACATCATGGAAGAAGTTGCACCACTCGGCCCGGCGTACCAGGCGGGAACAATGGCCGGAAACCCGGCTTCGATGCTGGCCGGAATTGCCTGCCTTGAAGTGCTGCAAGAGGAAGGCGTATATGAAAAATTGGACCGCCTCGGCGCAATGCTTGAAAAAGGCATAATGGAAGCGGCCAAAAAGCACGGTGTTACGATTACGATTAACCGCTTGGTCGGCGCGTTCACCGTTTACTTTACGGATGAAAAAGTTGAGAACTACAAACAAGCTGAAGCATCGGACGGCGAGATGTTCGCGAAATTCTTTAAATTGATGCTTAACCGGGGCATCAATCTTGCTCCTTCGAAATACGAAGCATGGTTCCTGACGACCGAACATACAGAAGAAGATGCCCAGGAAACAATTAAAGCCGTAGACTACGCTTTTTCGCAGCTGGGCAAATAATTTATAAAAAACCTTGGCAACCAATATGCCAAGGTTTTTTATATGGGTTAGAAATGGAGTTACACAACAGCCTTCCCATTATCTGTGAATTCTTTCACTACTATCCTGCCGGCAAACATGTTATAATTCAGTTCATAGTAAAATCAAGTTCGGGGGGAGGGGAGAATACAATGCGTATCCATTATATTCAGCACGTCCCTTATGAAGGCTCCGGGACCATTCTTGACTGGGCTAAAGAAAACGGGCATGTGCTTTCACACTTTTCTGTATGAAAACGAACCATTCCCTGCACAAGAAGATTTTGACATGTGTGTCATTATGGGCGAATATATGAATATTTATGAGGAAGAAGCTTTCCCATGGCTAAATGCTAAATGCAGAAAAAACTTTTATCCACGAAACGATCCGCTCGGGGAAAAAGTGCTGGGGATCTGCCTCGGGGCACAGCTTATTGCGGACTGCCTAGGCGAAGTAGTCCGTAAAAATAAATATAGAAACGGAAATCGGCTGGTTTCCCGTCCGTTTTACTGAAGAATCACTCCACCATCCTTATTTTAAAACATTTCAGGCATCACCTGATGTTTTGCACTGGCACGGGGATACATTTACGATTCCGGACGGGGCGGTCGTCTTGGCAAGTTCCGAAGCATGCAAAAACCAGGCCTTTTTATATGGCACGAATATCGTAGCGTTTCAGTTTCATCCGGAAGTAACAGAGAAAATTTTCCAAAATTTCCTTATCCATGCAAAAGAGGATCTTCAATTGACAGGCACTTATATACAAAATGAAGAAACAATGCATGCGAAAATGCCGGATCTGTCCGAAATCCGGCGCCAATTCACCGCTTTTCTCAATGCATTCAGCTTATCCCGCTGACACCTGCCCGGCAGTGCGGTTCAATTGCCGTTCCTGTGCCATCTTTTTGCACCATAAAGTCCCCTCTTTTAGAATAAAAGCAGGAACATTCCTGTTTAAACCGCATTTTTACAGGATCAAGAAATAAATCGCCAGGCAATACTTTTTTTAGAAAGGAAATTTTCGTTATGAGGGTTGGAGCCCGCATCATCAAAACAGGAATTGCAATTACCATTGCCCTGTTTTTGGCACAATTGCTAAAAATGCCATCACCGGTTTTTGCCGGGATTGCTGCCACTTTCGCTATCAAACCCACCATTTACCGGTCTTACCGGTCCATCATAGAACAAATACAAGGCAATATTATCGGCGCCGTACTGGCCGTTATTTTCGTCATGGCCTTTGGCAACCATTTTTTGATTGTCGGTCTCGGGTCGGTGCTCATCATTATTTTAATGCTGAAACTGAAGCTCGATGATACAGTCGGGCTTGCACTTGTTACGATGATCGTCATTATGGAAGCACCGAACAACAATTTCCTGCAGGCGGCCGGGGTCCGGTTTGCCACTTTGTTTATCGGGATTTTCAGCTCATTTTTGGTGAATTTAATTTTTCTGCCGCCTAAATACGAAGCAAGGCTGTATGTACGGCTCACCCATGCGACAGAAGAACTGCTGAAATTTATCCGGATCACATCCCGGCAGGAAGCGGATTACCATTTGTTAAAAGAAGAGCTGCCCACCATCAAAGAACGCGTCTATAAAGTGGAGCAGCTTTACACGTTGTTCAAAGAGGAAAAAAGCTACGGGAAAAACAGCAAAATTGAGCGGCAGCGGAAAGTGGTTTTATATAAAGAAATGGTCTCAATCTTAAACTTGAGCTACACCATTTTAAAAAGGCTGTACCAATACAAGTCGGATATTGCCCATTTGCCGGAAACGTTCCAGATGATGATCCGGGAACAGCTAGAATATCTTGTGAATGAACACGAAAAACTGCTGCTCATGTTCCTCGGAAAAGTAAAGGCGCATGCGCAAAAGCAAAATACGGGCGATAAACAGCGGAATGTATTGATGGATCTTTTCCTGCAAAAATTAAAAGACAAGACGTTCCGCGCCGATCTCCAGTCATACCATATCATGAACCTGCTTGCGCTGTTGGTCGACTACCAGGAACAACTCGAACATTTGGAAGCATTGATTGAAGTCTACCAAAAATACCATAAAGATAAAACAGAATTAAACATCAATGAATTGGAAGACCAGTAATCATCTGGGTCGGCTTTGCAATATTGCAAGCCGGCCCTAATCTTTCCGGAAAAAAGTTTGAATCCGGCTCTTTGAAGTTTTCAGCCGGCCGACAGCTTCACTGTAATGCTTGCTGACATAGGCAAAATATAAAACATTAATCGTAAACAACTGCGCAGCCAGTGAGGTTGTTGCGGCGCTTCTGAGCATGACTGCCTCCCCGCCATGGTGGAAAACCGCGAAATCAACCATTTCCGTAAGCGTGCTATCCTGCTTTTGCGTGATGGCAACCGTTCGAAGTCCTCTCTGCTTTGCTATTTTCATTAACTTCACCGTTTCAATCGTTTCTCCCGAATTGGAGACCGCAATAAACAAGCTATTCTGATCCGCATTGGCCAACGAAGAGGCAAGCAGGTGATGGTCCTGCATATGGACTACGGCTTTGCCGATCCTTGAAAATTTTTGCGTAAAATCTTCGGCCGCGACATGTGAAGCGCCCAGGCCGTAGACGTAAATGACGGGACAGGCATCGAGCATTCCGGCCACTTGATCCACGGCTTCCGCATCCAGCTTGTTGGCGGTTTGCGAAATTGACTGGTTAAACCTGATGGCCAGTTCTTCAGCAATTAACGGCACATCTTCATTTGGGGAAATATCGGTGTAAATTTTTCCGTTTTCCCCCGAAACATCTGCATACAACTTGATTTTCAGCTGAGCAAATCCCTGCAAACCGATTGATTTGCAAAACCGCACAACCGTTGCCGGGCTTATCCCTGCTTTTTTCGCCAAGCTTCCCGTATTCTCATCCACAATTTCTTCTGCATGGCTGAGTATATACTCCCCCAGTCTCCTTTCCATTTTTGAAAGCTCTTCTAATTTCGATTTGATCTTTAAAATGATACTTTCTTCCAAGGCCGTCACTCACTTATTTTGTATTTGCTTCCTCCATCGCTTCTTTTGGAACACCGAAGAAATAGGTCACAACAAAACCGCCAATATACCCAGAGACGAGCCCCGCAACATATCCGAGCCAGTGCCCATTTGCGATTAAAGGGATTAAATCAATGCCGCTTGTGCCGACCGCGATGGCCCCGATATTGCCGATTTCGGCGATCACCGCACCGCCAATGCCCCCGCCGATGCACGCCGTAATAAACGGGCGCCCTAAAGGAAGGGTCACGCCGTAAATCAAAGGTTCGCCGATGCCCATGATGCCGACCGGCAAGGCGCCTTTGATCAGCCGTACCAATTTTTTGTTTTTTCTGCATCTCACCCATAACGCCAGCGCCGCACCGACCTGCCCCGCGCCGGCCATTGCTAGGATCGGCAGCAGCGGCGTCACGCCTGTTTTATTGATCATTTCAATATGGATCGGGGTTAAAATCTGGTGAAGGCCGAACATGACCATCGGCAGAAAAAAGAGGCCCAATATGAATCCTGAAAACACGCCGCCGGCATCAAGCAGCCAGTTTACCGAACCGACAAGGGCGCTAGAAACAACACCCGCGGCAGGCATCACGATAAAAATCGTAAAAAGCCCGACAACCAATAGTGCAATCGTAGGTGTTACAATGATATCCACCGCATTTGGGACAATCTTGTGCAGCCATTTTTCAACAAAAGACAAAATCCATACTGCAAATATGACACCGATAATGCCGCCCCGCCCGACCGCAAGCGCATCTCCGTTGAAAATATTCGAAAGCGGCGCATTCGGGTACATCCCTGTTAACAAAATGGCCGCACCAATGATGCCCCCAAGTCCTGGTGTGGCGCCAAATTCATTCGCGCTATTAATGCCGACGTAAATGGCCAAATAAGTATAAAGCCCGTTTTTAATAACGTTTAAGGTTGTAATAAACGGTGCCCAGTTATGCCCGAGGTCGCCTGCAGTCATCATGTTAGAAAAAATCGCTGCAATCCCGGCAATCATCCCCGCGCCGACAAATGCCGGAATCAGCGGAACGAAGATGTTTGAAATCGATTTCAAAACTCTTTTAAAAGTAGTGTTGTCGTTGCGCTTCGCTTTTTCCTTCGCTTTCACCTCGGCGGCTTTTGCTTCTGCCAATTCACGGTTTGTCAGGCCGGATTCATTTTTATCCGGGTGTTTTGGAAATCTTTCTCCCAATTTCACTCCTGCCTGCGCCACCATGATGCCCGCCACTTTGTTCACAATGCCGGGCCCTAAAACGACTTGCAGCGATTCATCTTCCACCACGCCCAAAACGCCGTCAACTGCTTTCAATCCTTCCATGTTGATTTTGCTGTAATCTTTAATGGTAATTCGGACCCTCGTCATACAGTGGATGATTTTATCAACGTTTCCTATACCACCGACATTTTCGTAGATTTTATCCGCCAAACGTTGTTCCTTTGTTTCCGCCATTTTTCTCCCCCCTGAGATTACAAGATTTTCCGGACGAAACCGTTTGCGGCCTCTAATCTCCGACATGCTTCTTCTTTTGAGAGGCCGGTTAACAGCATCACGATGGCTACTTTTGCATTTCCACCCGATTCGCGTAAAAACTGTTCAGCCGTTTCATAACTGCAGCCCGCCGCCTGCATGATGATATTTTTTGCGCGTTCTACCAGCTTTTCATTTGTCGGTTTGACATCCACCATCAAATTTTTATAAACCTTGCCGATTCCGACCATTGTTGCGGTGGAAATCATGTTTAACACGAGTTTTTGCGCCGTGCCCGATTTTAAACGCGTTGATCCGGTTAACACCTCAGGCCCAACATCCACCTCTATCGCGATATCGGCGTGCCTGCTGATTTTTGCCCCTTTATTGCAGGCAAGGCTTGCGGTGAGCGCACCTGTCCGTTTCGCATAATCCAACGCACCGATCACATACGGGGTTCTGCCGCTTGCCGCAATGCCAAGCACCGTATCGTTTTCGGATAAACGGATTCTTTTCAAATCTGCTTTCCCAAGCTCCGGGGAATCTTCCGCACCTTCAACAGCCGACGTCATGGCTGCCTCGCCCCCTGCAATCACCCCCTGTACCATGGAAGGATCCGCGCTAAAAGTTGGCACACATTCGACCGCATCCAGAACCCCTAACCGCCCGCTCGTTCCCGCACCGATATAAATCAGGCGTCCGCCAAGTTGAAAAGACCGGACGGCTGCTTTTACCACTTTTTCAATTTGCCCCAGCTCTTTTCCAACGACCAAAGGCACTGTTTGGTCTTCACTATTCATTAAACGCAAAATATCAATGGAAGGCAGTATGTCCAAATCCATAGAGCGTTTGTTGCGCTGTTCCGTAGTGAGTTTTTGCAGCTCCATTATTTTCCTCCCTCACTCGCTGTAATCTCAAACTTTGTTCCTGATTGTATAAAGGGTAGGAGCGGCAAATCGCGCGCTGCAATCCGGCCGATTACATTGACTTTCGGGTCGGGAGGCAGGGCGCGCCTTACAATTTGCAGTTCCCCTTTATATCTTTTGTAAAGTTGATTATCCAATGTAATGCTGCCGGCAGTGCGCAGCCCGTTATTTTCGGGCGGAATATCCGCATCTTTATTTTCTCTCCGGGAATAGATGCTCCGGATGACATCCCTTGCCGGATCGATCCGGTTTTGATGTTTTTTAAAAATATACGGTTGCCATTTTTCTTCTTTCGCGGCAGCATGCAGGAGAATCGTTTCGCATCGGATCCATTGTCTGAATTGGCTGCAGGATTCAACCGTTAAGCCAGGATCACCGATGTATACATGATCCACAGCGTAATGTTGCAAAAGCGACAATGAAGCAGCGAGCGGATTTTCATGCCTGTGCATTTCCAAAGTAGGAAGGGTTTCGTACAAAGGATGGCGCAGCTCGCCGTCCCCAGGGGCAAAGGCGGCTACGGAAAGCCCTTTGCTTTTCAGCCACTTGTTTTTTTCGCCAAACCATTTTTCATCAAGGCCGGTTTCGAGGCGTGGATAATAATTGTGCCAGGCTTCCATCCGACTGAAATTGGCACCGTACTTTTCCAAATTTTCATAATCACTTTCAGTAAGAGTGTCCGCATTTACTCCGACTATAATGAAGTTTGAAAGTGCGGCGATATCTTTTAAATCAATTCCGTCATCCACGCGGAGCCCTGTGATCCCGCTTTCCTTGATTTGTTTGGGGCGGTGGATGGAGAGGCCTACTGCTTCAAGCGCATTTCCCGAAATATCGGCCATGAGCCTGAGACCCCTGCTTCTTGCGGCATTCACAAGCTGTTTCAACCTTCCACCGTATTGCAATACATCGTCTTCCGGAAGATGCAGGGATGTAAAAATGCCTTTAAACCCGATATCTGCCATTTCCGCTATATAGGCTTCTTTCGCATCAGACCAGTCTTCATTTAAATAAATTGAAAACCCAAACAAGTATTCACCCCCTTTTTAATTTCATTATATTCTGATTTGAAATAAAATTACAATATTATTCAAAAATTATAATCAAAAAAGAAATAGCGTTTCACTTTTAACAAAGGTTATTATTGATGATCGCGCAATCCGCTACACCCCTGCGCCACGAGCCTCCTCACTCAATACCTCAGCACGAGAGCTCGCTTATCCTTCAGGAGTATAAGAAATTAGCGATCATCAACAATAAAATTTAACAGAGCCTAAACAAAAACAGAGGGCATATATGCGCCCTCCGCTTTTCTATTGCCCAGCTCCGGCTCCTATCGGTTAGTGAACTTCTGGCCCCCCTCTTTTTGCGTAAACCAACATCGGCTCATTTCCTCGCCGTGTTTCCTTTATCTCAGTTCGAGAACGTGAGGCTCATACGCCGATAATCAGTCGCCTCCGCTTTCTCTAGTCGTCCAATTGCTGGATTTGGAATAAGTTGTAGTACAGCCCTTGTTTTTCCATAAGCTGTTCGTGTGTGCCCATTTCTTTGATCTCGCCGTCTTCAATTAGAATAATGCGGTCTGCATGGGTAATGGTCGACAGCCTGTGGGCCACAATCAAAGTCGTCCGGTTTCGCGCCAGTTTCTCGATCGCTTCCTGTATGAGATGCTCGCTTTCCAGGTCAAGTGCAGATGTTGCCTCATCAAGGATCAGAATCGGCGGATTTTTCAAAAACACGCGCGCAATCGCAATCCGCTGCTTCTGCCCGCCGGACAATTTAACGCCCCGCTCGCCGACAGTCGTATCATACCCGTCAGCCAAATTCATAATAAAGTCATGGGCTTTGGCCGCAATGGCCGCCTGCACCACTTCCTCATCCGTTGCGTGCGGATTGCCGAGTAAAATATTCGACTTCACCGACTCGCTGAACAAAATATTATCCTGCAGCACCACCCCGATCTTATCGCGGAGACTTCTTACTTTAAACTCGCGGATATCCCGGCCGTCCAAATAAATGGCACCCTTCGTGACATCATAAAACCGGGGAATAAGGCTCACGAGCGAAGATTTCCCCCCGCCGCTCATGCCGACAAGCGCAACCGTTTCCCCTGCTTTAATATGAAGATTGATATTCTTCAACACCGGCTCCTGCTTATCTGCATATTTGAATTCCACACCTTCAAACCGGATATCGCCATGCACATTCCGGCATTCTACCGCATCCGGCCGGTCATCGATGTCGTATTTTTCATCGAGCAATTCAAACACGCGGTCCATTGACGCAAACGCCTGCGTAAGCGTTGTGCCCGAGTTGACGAGCCTCCTCAGCGGACTGTATAAATTATCGATATAGGCGATAAAAGCGGCAAGCGTCCCTACCGTGAGGTTGCCTTTAATGACGAGGTAGCCTGACACAAAAATAATTAACAGCGGTGCAATATCGGTAATCGTATTGACAACGGCAAACGATTTCGCAGTCCAGCTTGTATGGGTGAGTGCTTTTTTCAGAAAATTTTGATTATGTCTGTCAAATTGTTTTTGCTCATGATCCTCTATCGCAAAGCTTTTAATGACGGCCATGCCCTGCACCCGCTCATGCAAATATCCTTGCACCTCGGCCAGCGCCTGCGAACGTCTCCTCGTTAAAAACCGCAAATTTCCGAAAAAATATTTGACCGAAAAAATATAAAACGGAAAAACAACTAGCGAAATAAGCGTCAGCCGGGCATCCATCATAAACATCATCACAATCGCAATAAGAACCGTTGTCATATCCAGCCATACGTTCATCAGGCCTGTAATGACAAAATCCTTCGTCTGTTCGACATCATTAATCACCCGGGAAATGACTTCCCCGCCGCGCGTATTTGCATAAAATTTAAAACTTAATTTTTGCAGATGCGTAAAAAAGCGGTCACGGATATCGTACAAAATTTTGCTTGCAGTCCACTGCGCAAAATATTGCCGGTAATATTCGATTGGAGGCCGGATGATGACAAAAATGCCGAGCATCATTGCCATGATCCAGACGAGCTTATGAAGTTTCTCCTCAGCCGTTAAACTGTGGCTGCCGATAATATCATCGATCACATATTTAATCAAGAGCGGAATCAAAAGCGGAATCGCAAACTTGATGATACCGATAATAATGGTTGCAATAATCTGTATCCAGTAAGGCTTTACAAACTTCATATATCTTTTTACACTATCCACGCAACAAACCCCCGAACGGACAAAACGTACCATGTTTTTTCCTCTTTTTTTAAAAATCAATTCCAAATGGATACATATAAAAAACCTGTTGGATGTCAACAGGTAATTTACTTTAACGCAAATAGGTCAAATAGCGCTCATACCATATGTCGATAAAGTCCGGGCTGAACGGGCCTTTCCGCTGACGGATCCAGTGAATGAGGATGTCCACATTCCGCTTTAAAATATGGTCTATAACATCTGGATAGCCCATTTTTTTGCGGTGGTACTCATATTCATCCTCATCCAGCAGGGTAAACGTCATGTCCGGATATACTTTAATATCCAAATCATAATCGATATATTTCAGCGCTTCGCTGTCGTAAACAAACGGGGAACCCAAATTACAGTAATAATAGACCCCGTCTGCGCGAATCATTCCAATAATATTGAACCAATGGTCCGCGTGAAAGTAGCAGATCGCAGGTTCCCTCGTTATCCATGTCCTTCCGTCCGACTCGGTCACAAGCGTCCTGTCGTTCGCGCCAATCACCAATGTCTTTGTGCTTTTCAAAACGGTTGTTTCTTCCCATATACGGTGAATATGGCCGTTATGCTTATAGCTTTGTATTTGTATTTTATCACCTTCAGACGGAATCCCCATAATCTCATGCCTACTTTCATGATTGTTTATGTAAACCCCCGCCCGTACAGGGGTTTTGGAACAAATGGCCGACAGCATCCACTCCGGAAACGGCCGGGGCAAGCTCTTATGTATATTATGGAACGGAACAGGTTATTTTTTATTTATTATAACGGTTATTGGAAATTTTTAAAACAAAACAACCCTATTTTGAATAGGATTGTTTAAGTGCAGATTTTCGAGCTCCGGTAAACGCGGATCAATTCCGCCGTCTGCGTTTCAAAAACTTTTTGGATTTCGTGCAATTCTTCATTCATCCTTTTAATTTCCGCGAGTAAGTCGTCCGCTTTAGCTTCTTCCTCAAGTTTCAGCAGTTCCGATTCGATTTTCCTGCATCTTTCTATTTCCGATTGCAAATACAGCAGTTTGTCCATCGTATCCATTTGCTGCACCACAAGCCGATTAAATTCTCCCATCATACGATTCCCCCCAAAAGGACAAATTTAACTTTTCAATAACACATATTCTGGACGTCGGGTAAAACTCCTTTGACTGCTTTTGTCGAATGCCGGGGCGACAAATGCAAAAAAGGGGCACCCGAACCGGATGCCCCTTTGTATCGCGTTATTGCTGGCCGAATTGTCCAGCATTTTGCGATTTTTTCGCTTCAGATTGCTGGTTTTGCTTTCTTACTTCCTGAGCGTCAGTTTCGCTTGCGAATTCAGAACCGAAAGATCCTTGGCCGGAAGCAGATTGCGCATTTTGCTTTTTTACTTCCTGCGCATTTGTTTCGCTGGCAAATTCAGAACCGAAATTTCCTTTGGCAGCTTTGTTGAAGTTTTTTGCCATCGTTATCACCTCCACGAGTATAATGTAACCAGAGGCGAAACGAATTATCCTTTCAATCAAACATTACAAAAAAAGGAAATGTACTTAATTCAACAGCAACGACCGGCCCCCGTCAACAATAATCGTCTGCCCGCGGATCATGAACGCATCATCCGAAATGAAAAACCGCACCGCTTTGACCATATCCCCGATTTCAACCATCCGCCCCGCCGGCGTGTTTTTCCGCGCATCTTCTAGCATCTCTTCGCGGTTTGGAAAATGGCTGAGTGCATCGGTATCCAAAACGCCGCCCGATACGGCATTTACGCAAATATTTTTCGGGGCCAGTTCAACCGCCAAATAGCGCGTCAACGCTTCGATCGCCGCTTTCGAGACGCCGACAGCCGTATAATTTTCTATATAGCGGATTGAACCTAATGAGCTTATGCTTACGATTTTGCCGCCGCCGTTTTTTTCCATCAATTTGGAGGCTTCCCTGGCGCAGAATAAAAAAGCTTTGCTGTTGATATCCATCGTCCAGTCCCAGTGCCGCTCTTCCAGTTCCATCGCCGGGCGCAGGACACCGGACGCGGCATTATTCACCAACACATCAAGCCTGCCGTATGTATCCTGAATTTGCGCAAACATCTCTTTAATTTTTTTCACATCACCGACATTCGCTTTCACGAGCAGCGCCTTTTGCCCCCGTTTTTCAATTTCTTCGGCAACTTCCATCGCCTTAGACCGGCTCCGGGCATAATTTATCACAAGATCATAGCCCATCTCTGCAAGATCAAGCGCGATTGCTCCGCCGAGGCCGCGGCTTGCCCCTGTTACAAGTGCCACTTTATTTGCCATGGATTACACCTTCCCTACGTATTTTCAAAGGCTGCAGTTGATTTCCCCGAAAATCGGCTTTTTTTCCGGGGGCACCGCACATCCGCAACCAATTGAACAGTTTTATTAAAAAAATTATCTTTGAAACCGGTTCAGCCTGTCGTAAAATGATTTTAAAAATTCATATAACTTTTTTTCAGACGGCGCAATTTCCCTTTTTTTCGGAACCATCACGCCAACCGGGCGCATAAATTGGGTATCGCTGATTTCAGCCGTTACGATTTCTTTAGACAAATTAAATAATAGCGCAGGCTCCGGAAGTATTGCAACACCCGTTCCGCTTGCTACGAGCCCTTTAATGGTCTCCATATCCTCGCCTTCAAAAGCAATTGCAGGTTCAAAACCGGCCTGCTGGCATGCGGACACGAGCATTTCCCGGATTAAAAACCCGGACCGGAACGTAATAAAATGTTCGGATTTCAGCTGGGAGAGCCGGATCAACTCCTGGCCCGAAAGCCAATGGTCGCGGCGGAAAAGTAGCATCAGCTTTTCCATATATAAAATTTCTCCGGCCACAGCCGGATGATTATCGGGAACAGGGGAAGAGATGGCCAAATCAAGCTCCCCGTTTTCGATTAACCGAGTTAAATAGTTTGGGGTGCCCTGCACGAACTGGTACTGCAAATTCGGATGCATTTTCCGGAACTGCGCGAGCAGCGCCGAAAACGGCTGCACCGACAGGCCGGTAGAAAAGCCGAGACGGACATGGCCCGTATCTGGATCCAAAAATTCATTCATTCTTTGCTTTGCTTTATTGATTTCATTCACAACTTTTTCGGCATGTTCCAGGAATACTTTGCCGATCGGCGTCAGCTTGACATTTCTTCCCTCACGCAAAAACAGGGTGACGCCGAGCTCCGCTTCCAGCAAAGAGATTTGCCTGCTGATCGCCGACTGGGCGACATGAAGGTCTTCTGCCGCCCTTGTCACATGCTCCCTTTTTGCAACTTCAATAAAGTAAATTAACTGCCTTAATTCCATTCGCCATCACACCATTCTCAAAATGAGATTAATTTCATCTTAATAATATATTGTAAGAAAGAATAACAAGAGGGTAAAATTTAAAATAATCTTACTTTTCGGACTCGAGCTGATTAATGGAAGGAATGTGAAGCAATGAATAATCAACATTATGGACTTTACCGATCAGAATATGAGCATGATGCATGCGGCATCGGCTTTTACGCGGATATTAAAGGCCGCGCGTCTCATGAGATTATCACAACCGCTCTGGAAATGCTGAGAAGGCTGGATCACCGTGCCGGTAAAAATGCAGATGAAACAACGAGCGACGGCGCCGGCATTTCAATGCAAATTCCGCATGAGTTCTTTGAAGCCGTATGTTCCTTCACCCTTCCGAAAAAAGGGGAGTATGCTGTAGGAATGCTCTTCCTACCACATGATCCGCACGCCCGAAACGAAATACTGGTCGAATTTAAAACGCAGGCTTCTTCTCTCGGCCTTTCCGTCCTCGGTGTGCGCGATGTGCCTGTAAATCCGGGTATACTTGGCCGGCAGGCGGAAGAATCACGGCCGCACATCGTTCAGATTTTCGTCTCTTCTTCAAACGATAACACGAAAGAATCGGTTTTTCAAAGAAATGTCTATATTTTGCGGAAACTGGTGGAGAACAAATTTAGTTCTTCTTTTTATGCCGCCAGTTTTTCCAATCAAACAATTGTTTATAAAGGCATGCTTTCTGCAGATCAGCTTCCTTTATTTTACGTTGACCTGCAGGATGGGCGATTCAAATCGGCGTTGGCGCTGATCCACTCCCGTTTCAGCACCAATACTTTCCCGAGCTGGGAAAGGGCCCATCCAAACCGGATGATCGCCCATAACGGCGAAATCAATACGATTAAAGGCAATGTCAACTGGTTTAACGCGAAAATCCCATTATTCGCTAATCAGCTGGATCTTGAAGCACTGGAAAAAGTCCAACCCGTGATCAACGCGAGCGGATCGGACTCCGCGATCTTTGACAATGTGCTTGAATTTTTGACGATGAACGGCATCTCCCTTCCGCACGCCATTATGATGATGGTGCCGGAGCCGTGGGAAAGCAGCGAAGACCTTCCGCCATATTTAAGATCATTTTATGAATACCACAGCCAGATCATGGAACCATGGGACGGCCCGATGGCGCTGGAATTTACAAACGGAAAACAAATCGGGGCGGTGCTTGACCGGAACGGATTGCGCCCTGCCCGTTACTATATTACAAATGACGATAAGATCATTTTTGCTTCTGAAGTCGGCGTTGTTGACGTTGAACCGGAAAATGTAAAAGAACGCCGCCATTTAAAACCGGGACAGCTTTTGTTTGTGGATCTTGAAAAAGGCATGCTGATCCCGAGTGATGAATTAAAAGCGCAGATCAGCCTGGAAAAACCATATGCGGACCATCTCGAAGAATCCGTGATCAAACTGCCGGCAGACAAACATTTAATACCGGCCGCATCCCAGCTGGAAAAAAATGAACTTTCTTATTTGCAAACTTTATTCGGCTACACTTACGAAGAATTAACGAAATCAATAGTGCCAATGGCGCAGGAAATGAAGGAACCGATCGGGGCGATGGGGGTTGATACGCCGATCGCGGTACTGTCGGAACGCCCGCAGCTTTTGTTCCATTATTTCAAACAAAGTTTCTCGCAGGTCACGAATCCCCCGATCGATTCCATCCGCGAAGCCTGCGTCCTTTCAACGGTCACATGGCTAGGTCCGCAAGTCTCTCTTGACGGGCACGATGATACCACCCATAAAAAAATCCAATTGGAACATCCGTTTTTAAGCACGGCAAAATTTCATGCCATACAAAACCAGGGTCTGAAAGCTGCTGTCCTCCCTGCTTACCATTCGCCTGATACAAGCCTTGAACAGGCACTGAAACAGTTGCTTAAGCTGGTGGACGAAAAAATTGAAGAAGGGTCGGAAATCCTAATCCTTTCCGACCGTGCAGTCGGCCAAAGCGCCGTTCCGATCCCGTCCTTGCTTGCCGTGTCGGCCGTGCACCAGCATATGATTCGCCGCGGCACAAGGCCGAAAGCAAGCCTTGTCCTCGATTCCGGGGAACCCAGGGATGCGCACCATATGGCCGCCTTGCTCGGGTACGGCGCGGATGCCATCCATCCATATCTTGCGCTTGAAACGATTAGAGGCTTAATCGAAGAAGGGCATATCAGCCTGCCATTTAAAAAAGCAAGCGAAAATTACTTGAAAGTTATCAAGAAAAGCGTCGTCAAAATCATGACAAAAGTCGGGATTACGACGCTGCAAAGCTATCGTGGCGCGCAAACATTCGAAGCGCTCGGCATCGCAGAAAGTGTTGTGGACCGCTACTTCACCGGTACCGTATCGCAAATCGGCGGCATCGGGCTTGAAGAAATCGGCATGGAGTCTTATAAACGTTATGAAAAAGCCCAGGAAATCCTTTTCCATTACAATAAAGCGCTCGATCCGGGCAGCGAACTGCAGTGGCGGAAAGACGGCGAGTACCATTTATTTAACCCGCAAATGATGTACACGCTCCAGCAGGCGGCACGGACGAACAATAAAGAATTGTACCGCCGGTTTTCCGAAATGTACCACCACGGGCCTTACGCGACGATCCGGAGCCTGCTAACGATCAAAAGCAACCGGAAACCGATCCCAATTGATGAGGTGGAACCGGTGGAATCCATTTGGAAAAGATTTAAGACAGGTGCAATGTCTTACGGTGCATTGAGCAAAGAAGCCCACGAAGCGCTCGCCATTGCTATGAACCGCATCGGCGGAAAGAGCAACAGCGGCGAGGGTGGAGAGGAAAAAGAACGCTACGTGCGCGATGCCAACGGGGATTTCAGGCGGAGCGCCATCAAACAAGTTGCTTCCGGCCGATTTGGCGTCACAAGTCTTTATTTGACCGAAGCGGATGAAATCCAAATTAAAATGGCCCAGGGCGCTAAGCCGGGCGAAGGCGGACAGCTGCCGGGCTCAAAAGTATATCCATGGATCGCGGAAGTGCGCGGCTCCACGCCGGGCGTCGGTTTAATCTCGCCTCCTCCTCATCATGATATATATTCGATTGAGGATCTGGCACAGCTCATTTATGATTTGAAGAGCGCAAACCCGAGCGCCCGCATTTCCGTAAAACTCGTGTCAAAAGCAGGTGTCGGAACGATTGCGGCAGGCGTGGCAAAAGGCCTCGCCGATACGATTTTGATCAGCGGACATGACGGCGGCACCGGAGCCAGCCCGCAAACAAGCATCAAACATGCCGGCATGCCTTGGGAACTCGGCCTCGCTGAAACCCATCAAACATTAACGCTGAATGGCTTGCGCAACCGCGTGGTGCTGGAAACGGATGGTAAGCTGATGACCGGAAGGGATGTTGTCATTGCCGCCTGCCTCGGTGCCGAAGAATTCGGCTTCTCCAGCGCACCGCTTGTCGTGCTCGGCTGCATCATGATGCGCGCCTGCCATCTTGATACATGCCCGGTCGGGGTTGCCACGCAAAATCCGAAACTGCGTGCCAATTTTATGGGCAAACCGGAACATGTCGTCAATTATATGCGCTTTATCGCAGAAGAAGTCCGTGAAATTTTGGCTGAATGCGGCTACCGCAGTCTCGATGAACTTGTCGGCGAAACGGGCCTGTTAAAAATGAAAGACGAAGTGAAAAACCATTGGAAAGCAAAACAGCTCAATTTCGATAAACTATTGTTTAAAGCAAACGAAACACCGCTTTCCGTACAAGGAAAAACCACCCAAAACCATAAAATGGAAGAACGTTTTGACAGCCGTGAATTGCAACATCTTTCCATATCCGTACGGAACAAGCAAAAGACAGCCATTACCCTGCCTGTACGCAATACAGACCGGGCAATTGGCACCACTTTGGGCCATATCATTACAAAAGAATACGGTGACCGCGGGCTGCCGGAAGATTTTATCCAAATTAACCTGAACGGTTCCGCCGGCCAAAGCTTTGGAGCGTTTATTCCAAAAGGCCTCACCTTATATCTTGAAGGCGACGCAAACGATTATGTCGGCAAAGGGTTATCCGGCGGAAAAATCATTGTTAAACCAGGAAACGGATGGCTGCATAATGAAGAACAGGCCATTATAGGGAATACCGCTTTCTTCGGTGCCACCTCCGGTGAAGCATACATCCGCGGAACAGCCGGCCAGCGGTTCTGTGTCCGCAACAGCGGTGTGCATGCCGTCGTAGAAGGAATCGGCGACCACGGCTGTGAATACATGACAGGAGGACGCGTTGTCGTGCTCGGTTCCATCGGCAAAAACTTTGCTGCCGGAATGTCCGGCGGAATCGCCTATATCTACACCGGCATTATGGGCGAAGATGAAGCTTTATCGCAAGTTAACCAGGAACTTGTCAGCGTTGAAGACGCCGAAGCCGATGAAGACATGCGCGAACTTTACCATATGATCCAGAAACATTACCAATATACCGGCAGCCCGATTGCAAAACGTATTTTGAAAAATTGGGAATGGTCTCTGCATCAGTTTGTGAAGATTGTGCCTCGCGAATATAAAGCGATGATGGAACTGATCCAATACTTCCAGGATCAGCAAATGCCGCTTGACGAAGCAAAACTGGCTGCATTTGAATTTAAAAAATCCGGGAAGAGCCTGCCGGCAATCGAAAAAGAAGCAGCTTTTCCGACTAAAGCAAAATAACGATAATCAATATTCATCCGTCAGCCGTCGGATGGATTTGTTGGGAGTGTGAGACATGCGCGGAACGACAGACTTTATTGACCAAAAACGTGAAAAGCCGAAAGAAATCGATGCACTCGAACGGATCGCAACATGGAAAGAGTACCAAAAACCTTTTCCGGAAGAGAAACTGAAAATCCAGGCATCCCGCTGTATGGAATGCGGCACCCCGTTTTGCCAGATGGGGGAATTAATCGGCCGGCAAACGAGCGGCTGCCCTCTTTACAATTTAATTCCGGAATGGAACACGCTTGCCGCTCAGGGAAAATGGGAAGAAGCATACTACCGCCTGCTTTTGACTAATAATTTCCCTGAATTTACTTCCCGCGCCTGCCCCGCCCCGTGCGAAGGGTCATGCACAGCCGGGCTGGTCAGTGAGCCGGTCACCATTAAAAGCATTGAAAAAGCGATCATTGACCGCGCCTATAAAGAAGGTTGGGTAAAGCCGAGAATCCCACTGAAACGGAATGGCTTAAAAGTGGCTGTTGTCGGAAGCGGACCTGCCGGTATGGCGGCAGCCGATGATTTGAACCAAGCCGGCTATGATGTGACAGTTTTTGAAAAAGAAGATCGCTTTGGCGGGCTGTTAATGTACGGAATTCCGAACATGAAAATCGAAAAGCAGTATGTTCAGCGCAGAATTGACCTACTTCAGGCTGAAGGCATCGAATTTATAGCCAATACGGAAATCGGAAAAGATATTACCCTGGAAGAGCTTCAGGAAACATATGACGCTGTCCTGCTCTGCATCGGCGCGGAAAAGCAGCGTGAAATAGACATTCCGGGACGCGGGTTGAAAGGTATATATCCGGCGATGGAATATTTGAAAACAAGCACAAAACACCTGCTGGATAACGGCGGCAACGGTGAACCCCGCATTACAGCGAAAGGCAAAAAAGTGATTGTGATCGGCGGCGGGGACACCGGTGCGGACTGCGTGGCAACAGCCATCCGCCAGGGCTGTAAAAGTGTTGTACAATTTGGCAAACACGGCGAACTACCGAAAGAACGCCCGGAACATGAGCCGTGGCCTGTTAACCCATCCCTGTTTACGTTGGATTATGCTTACGAAGAAACGTTTAAAGCGTTCGGGGAAGACCCGCGGAAATATTATATCCAAACAACAGAATTTCTCGGCAATGAAGACGATGAAGTCACCGGTCTCCTCACCGTTCCTTTCACAGATGAGCCTGTTGCGGAGAAGCAACTTTGGAAAGCGGATCTTGTCCTGATCGCAATCGGATTTGAGGGTGTTGATCCTACCAAAGCGGCGGGCGCAGAACTCCAAAACGGGCGCATTCAAACACGCCCGGGAAGCTTTCAAACGAACCGTGAAGGCGTCTTTGCCGCAGGGGATGCGAAACGCGGCGCAAGCCTCATCGTCTGGGCAATGCAGGAAGGAAAAAAAGCAGCAAAAGAAATTGAATTGTATCTTGCGCAAAAAACCGCTGCCGCCCAGCTACCGTCTGTTTAACATTAAAATTAAAGAGGTTGCCCATAGCCTGTAAGACGGTTATAGGCAACCCCTTTTTTGTATGAAAACAAATATGAATAAATGGAAACACTTAAATTAACCCTCATCCTTATATTTTCCTGAATCCGTGGCGAAAACCTAATGAATGGCTTTCGTAGGCAGGTTTTCCAAGCTGAATTTCGAAAAATAACTGATTTTTTGTTCTATTGTATTTTGCTTCATTGGTAAGTTATGAATGTACACTATTTGAGCAGTTTTATGGCATGCCAATTTTCCAACATTTATTCTACATCACGCTGACTAACCTTTTTCGACCATCCCGCGTTATTTTAACGCCCGGTAAGCTTTCCAAATTTTTTGATGTGAGACCGGGAATGCGTACTTTTCAATTTCCCACGCCGGTACGCATTTCAACTCATCCGTTCCCTCTACCCGGTTTTTTATCTTTCCGCGGTAAACACGAATATCCCAAATTAAGTGGGTAAATACATGGCGGATTTCTGTAAAATAATCCGTTTCAAGCTCAGCTTCTATTCCGAATTCCTCAGAAAGATAATCTTTCAGCACCTGCCTTGCCGGCAAGAAGGAGCTTTCTTCCGTTTGGACAAATTCCCACATGTTTGCAAGCAGACCTTTACCCGGCCGTTTATGAATCACAATACGGCCGTCTCCATCCTCCAGTACCGCTGCAGCCAGCTGGATCTGTTTTTGTTTTTTTCCTTTTGATTTAACAGGGAGCACTTCTGTTGTTCCTTCAGCAAATGCCCGGCAATGGTCGCGGACGGGGCAAAGCAGACATGACGGTGATTTTGACGTGCAAACAAGCGCCCCCAGCTCCATTAACGCCTGGTTAAAAAAAGACGGGTTTTCATGTGAAATCAGTTTTCGTACGGCATCTTCAAAAATTTTCCGTGATGAAGGCTTGGCTATGTCTTCCCATACGGATAAAATTCTTGAAAGCACCCGCATGACATTGCCATCCACTGCCGGTTCCGGCTGGCCGTACGCAATACTTAAAATCGCGCCGGCAGTATAAGGCCCCACCCCTTTCAGCTTTGCCACTTCTTTAGGCGTTTTTGGCACAGTACCGCCGTATTTTTCCTGTACCTCTTTCACGGCAGTGTGCAGGTTTCGGACACGTGAATAGTAGCCAAGCCCTTCCCATTCTTTTAACACTTCATCTTCATCCGCATCCGCCAGCGCTTCTAGCGTCGGAAATTTTTCCATAAAACGCTGAAAATAAGGGATGACAGTATCCACCCTTGTTTGCTGCAGCATGATTTCCGACACCCAAATTTTATAAGGATCACTGTCGCGCCGCCATGGAAGATCCCGCATTTCCCTTTCAAACCAGGAAATTAAATCCTTTTGAAAGGCATGTATATCAAAACCTGTAAAATCGATTGGTAAATTTTTCTCCACTTTACATCCTCCAAATGATTGTTACATCCGCTTTTTGATGGGAAAAATATAAACGAGAAAATACTGTATTGTATTACTCATAACTGTTGCAATTCTTTTTAATTTACCATATGATGAAGGCATAATGAAAGAAATTAGCGCTTTACAACAGGACCAGAACCACTTTTAGGAGGAATAAGATTGGATACAGGAACCCATGTTGTAATGGGATTTGCACTCGGTGGTTTGGCAACATTAGACCCTGTAGTTGCACAAGATGCGGTTCATTTTCACAGCGTACTTATTGCCACGGTTTTAGGTTCACAGGCACCGGATATTGATACGGTATTGAAGTTTAAAAATAATGCGGTTTACATCCGCAACCACCGCGGCGTTACCCACTCCGTTCCCGCCGTTTTGCTGTGGCCGCTCGCCATTACGGCTGTACTCAGCATCTTCTTCCCGGGAACTGACGCGCTCCATTTATGGTTGTGGTCGTTTTTAGCCGTTTTCCTGCACGTTTTCGTTGATATTTTCAACGCGTACGGAACGCAGGCACTCCGCCCGTTTACTTATAAATGGGTTGCTCTTGGTGTGATCAATACGTTTGACCCTTTCATTTTCACAATCCATGTCATCGGCTTGGTCGCTTGGGCGCTTGGGGCACAGCCGGGCGCAACTTTTCTGGCCATGTATTTTATTATATTCCTATATTATATCGCCAAATTCCTGGCCCGTCACGATGTAAAAAAAGCCGTTTTGGCCATTATCCCGGACGCAGAAAATATCATTATTTCACCAACAATCCGTTTTAACCAGTGGAAAATTGCGGTGAAAACGAAAGATGCTTATTATGTTGCAAAAGCATATAAATCAGATATTACCGTGCTGGATAAATTCAAACGGCTGCCTGTACCGGAAAATGACATTTTGCAGGCGGCAAAACAGGATAAAAACTTATCGTCTTTCCTGAGTTTTTCCCCTGTTTACAGCTGGCAGGTAAAAGAGTATGAGGGCGGCTACCAGGTCCGTTTTACCGACCTGCGTTACCGGACAAACGGCCATTATCCGTTCGTTGCCGTTGTCAAGCTCAATCAGGATCTGGAAATTACCGGTTCCTATACCGGCTGGATTTTCAATAAGGATAAATTGAAGAAAAAACTTGATGTCGTGCCAAGATAAGGTGCGTTTCCTTATGTTGCAAAATACGCATAATAACCGGTGCGGGGGCTTTTCCCGTACCGGTTATTATTATAGGAGGGCTGTAACATGCGCAATAAAGAAAAAGGATTCCCGTTTCATCGTGACAATAAATTTGAAGGTGAGCCGCGCGCAAAAGCTGAATATGCTTCAAAGCGCGCGGACGGCACAACCAACACCCATCCGCAGGAACGCATGCACGCTTCAAGCCACCGGGGGCAGTAGGGCAAAAAGGGCTGTTAAAAAGCAGGGATCATTGCTTTTGGCAGCCCCTGTTCTGCTGCTGATCCGATTGGGAGTTTTCATTTTTTATTAGGGTCTCGAAAAGACCAATTCGCTCATGTTAAAACTTTCAAACTGTCTTAAGGCCCTTATAAAAGACATTTCTCAGGCCGGTTCAACTCGTTTTGTCCTTCCGGCATCAATTCCGCCTCATTTTGTCCTTTAGCGCCCGCCATGCTTATTCCTGCCGTCCCGCTTTCCTACATCCACTCCTTAAAACCTCATTTCACTTCTTTCAGCATCGAGATCGGCAGGGCTTCGATCGGTTTACCGCCGCTGATCCGGTAACCCCAGGCAAATACGCCTTCAATGTAGTCGATTTTAAAATAAGCGCCAGGATCCCCTTCGATCTCGTAAATTTCCCCTTTTTTAAAAGAAGCCGGATCGAGCAAATAAGACCTGGCCATTGCAATTTTCCGCTCCAGAACGGCAAATTCATTAACGATGCCAAGCTGCTCCGCTTTCCGCGCTTTCTCCGTCAATTGTGCAATTTCCTGCTTCAGTTCATACTCGCTCATTTCGCTGTACCTTTTTTCCATTTGTTCCATCCCCCTATTCCTGCTCCCGCAAATAACGTTCAATCATATCGAGCGGAAACCCTCTCCGATATAAAAACTGCTTTATTTTCTGTCCGTATTCATATCCTGACAAATTCCGGTATTTGCGCTTTGCTTTTTCCGCCTGCACCAAAAGCGCTTCCCACTCTTCTTTTTCCCCCTTCTCAAGATGGAGCCTTTCCATCGCCAATGCAATTATATCAGGCGGGTACCCTTTTCCTGCCAGCCCCTGCGCCACTTTTTGTTTTAAAAGTTTCTCCGAAAGCCTGGCGTGCTGCCTGGCCAGTTTTTCCGCATAAGCATAGGCTTGCTTCACTTGTTTCTCCGTATGAAATTCCTCAAGCGCTTTTTCAATAAGGTCTGGCGCAATACCTTTTTGCCGCAGTTCCATTTCAATTACAACCGGGCCTTTATACGTCGTATTCATTTGTGTGCGCACATAACTAGCGGCAAATTCCGCATCATCCAAGTACTGCATTTCATAAAGCTTTAAAATCACTTCCTGAATGACTTCAGGTGCAAAATCCTTTTTCTTGAGATCATCGCGAACTTCTTTTTCAGACCGCATCCGGTATGACAAAAACTGGATTGCAGTGTTGACCCCTTTTCGGACTTCATCCTGGGCCAGAATGGATTCGATATCGAGTTCGTTCAGTTCTTTCCCCTTTAAAAGTCGGAACCGCGCCAGCACTTCCTCATCAACACTGAAACGGTACTGGCCGTCCAGAAAAATATTGTAACGTTCTTTATTGTTTTTTTGAACAGAAATTTTTGTAATGACCGGCACACCAATACCTCCCTCGTCTCTTTATTTTACCATTCAAAGTGTAGGAAGCGTTAAATCGGGGAACACTAAATGAAAAAAGGAGGTTTTTGCAGTTGCCGAAAGACAAAAAAGTCCAAACAAAAAGCACGCTAAGAAGCATGCAGGAAGTAACCTATCAGAGAGAATTTAAAAAAGCGGACCGTGCCGGAGGGTATATGGACAAGGGGCGCAAATAATTACCTGTTTAAGAAAAACCTTTTGGGCAAAAAGTATGCTTGCGGGGCCTTCCGCAAAATGCTTGAAAGGGGTTTTCAGCATGGGCCGCGGGCATAAGCAGAAAACGCGCGATAAAAACAAAGCAACACTGCCGCAAGTACCGAAAAACATGAAAAGCGACGGGAAGGATATTGAATTTTCACGTGAACTTGCCGATCAGGACGATTTAGAGGCGCAAGCCCGTTCGGAAGCGGCGAAAAAAAGGGCAAAAAACAGAAGTTGACGGAGCAAAAGCGGGTGCCCGGCTGAGACCGGCTCCCGCTTTTTGTGGATATTGTGTATAATGCCTAAATTTCCCTATTTTCAAAAGCAGTGGTCTGTGCATAAAATTGTGCACATTTTTTGTGTATGAATTGTGGATATTGTTTATAACTTAAAATTAGCCTGAATTTCCTATGTTTTTCATGTGTATAAAACTGTGGGAAAATGTCACAGCTTCTGATCAGCCATTGTTTGTTTAGCGCTTGCAATCAGTTCTCGGATTGCTTCAGTATCGTCCTGCCTGAAAAGCTCGATAATTTTGCTGCCTGCAACGACGCCGGCACAGTAATTTGTTAGATGGCGGACATGTTCCGGTTTGGAAACGCCGAAGCCGGCAAGCACCGGTACCGGGCTGATTTCCGATAAGTAAGCCAAATAAGCCTCGATATTGTCGTGGAAACTCGTGCGGCTGCCGGTAGTGCCGGTGACCGTGACTGCGTAGAGGAAGCCTTCTGAACGAGCGGCAATTTCTTTCAGCCGATCTTTCGGGCTTGTAATCGCGGCAAGCCGGATCAGCGCAAGGCCACGCTTTTTCAGTTCCCCTGCAATGATCTCTTCTTCTTCAAGCGGCAAATCAGGAATGATCAGACCGGCAACGCCCGCTTCTACGCAGGAATCTGCAAATTTTTCCATCCCGAACGCAAAAATCGGGTTAAAATAAGTCATCAAAATAATCGGAACCTGCCTCGGATGGGCTTTTAAGTGGTCCAGCACTTTTTTGACCGTTGTGCCTTGTTTAAACGCGCGGAGGCCGGCAGCCTGGATTGTCGGGCCGTCTGCGACCGGGTCGGAAAACGGGATACCGAGCTCAATCGCCGTTGCGCCGCAGCTTTCTAAAAACCGCAGCTTTTTTTCGGTCTCCGCTAAACCGCCGTCCCCGGCCATAATATAAGGGACAAACGCTTTTTCATTACGGGCTAAAACATCTGCAAATGCCGCTTCCAATTTTTGTTTACCCATTCTTTTTCCCTCCCAGCAAGCGGCTGACCGCTTCAACATCTTTATCGCCGCGCCCCGACAGGCAAATCACAATGGAGTTATCTTTTCCCATTTCTTTGGCCAGTTTCAGCGCAAAGCTGACAGCATGGGCGCTTTCCAAAGCCGGAATGATGCCTTCCGTTTTGGAAAGCAGCTGGAAGGCTTCCAGCGCTTCTTCGTCGTTAATTGATGTATAAGTGACGCGGCCGATTTCTTTTAAATAGCTATGCTCAGGGCCAACACCCGGGTAATCGAGCCCAGCGGATACAGAGTAAGCTTCCTGGATCTGCCCGTCGTCATCTTGAAGCAAATACGTTTTCATGCCATGCAGAACGCCGAGCCTGCCATCGCTTAAAGAGGCCGCGTGTTTCCCGGTTTCAAAGCCGGCTCCCCCCGCTTCCACGCCGTACAATTTTACCATTTCATCCTGGACAAACGGATAAAACATGCCGATCGAGTTGCTGCCGCCGCCGACACAGGCGACAACCGCATCGGGAAGTCTGCCGGTCTGTTCAACGATCTGTTTTTTCGTTTCTTTCCCGATCACGCTTTGGAAGTCGCGGACAATTTGCGGGAATGGATGCGGTCCGACTGCCGATCCCATAATATAATGGGTGTCTTCTACATGGCTGACCCAGTAGCGCAGCGCTTCATTGACCGCGTCTTTAAGCGTGCCGCTCCCCTGCGTAACACTTTTAACCTTTGCTCCCAGCAGTTCCATCCGGAAGACATTTAATTTTTGCCGTCGGATATCTTCTTCACCCATAAAAATGAAACATTCGAGTCCAAGCAGCGCGCAAACGGTGGCGGTCGCTACCCCGTGCTGCCCGGCGCCTGTTTCGGCAACGACTTTCTTTTTCCCCATCCGGAGCGTCAGAAGTGCCTGCCCGACTGTGTTGTTGATTTTATGCGCCCCTGTATGGTTCAAGTCTTCGCGTTTTAAGAAAATTTTCGGACCTCCGCCGAGCTTTGTTAAGTTTTCCGCATAATAAAGCGGGGTTTCGCGGCCAACATATTGCTTCAACAATTCATTCAACTTCTGATGGAAGGCCGGGTCTTTTATTGCTTCATGATAGGCCTTCTCCAATTCATGAACTGCCGGCATCAGTGTTTCCGGCACGAATCTTCCGCCGAATGTCCCAAAGTGCCCGGTTTTATCGGGTTGTTTGTATGCTAACATAGCTGTCACGCTCCTCTAATTTTTGAAAAGCTTGTTTGGCTGCTGCCACAAAAGCTTTGATTTTTTCGGGATCTTTTTTCCCGTTTGTTTCCACGCCGCTTGAAACATCGACGATATGCGGCCTGACAGTGAGAATCGCTGTTTCAACGTTATCAGGCGAGAGCCCCCCTGCCAGCATGACCGTCCGCTCATTCGATAAATCTTTTGCCAATTCCCATTCAAAAGCTGTTCCACTTCCGCCGCGATATTTTCCACCCGGACTGTCCAAGAGCACAATATCGCAGCGGTAAGCTTTTAATGCGTCAATATCTGAAAGCGTTTGAACCGGAAAAGCTTTGATCACCGGATAAGGGATTTGGGCCGCTTGTTCCGTTGTTTCATCACCGTGGAGCTGGAGATAATCAAGGCAGGTCCTTTCTGCAATCTCCGCCATTCTTTCAGGGGTTTCATTGACGAACACGCCGACTTTTTCCACGTTTTCCGGCAATTGTTTTGCAATCAGCACCGCCTCATCTGGCTCAATTTTCCGTTTGCTTTCGGCAAAAACGAACCCGACCATATCGGCGCCCGCCGCAACAGCCGCCTGTGCCGCCTCAAGCGTTTGAATCCCGCAGATTTTCACTTTTCGTTTTTCCGGCACACCGGTGAGCCGTTTGACCGCTGCCAGCAGGTCTCCTGAGCGCATGAGCGTTTCACCGACTAAAATTCCTTTTGCACCGGCTCTTTCTACTCGAACAACGTCTTTCCGGGTGCGGATGCCGCTTTCGCTGATGATGAGGATTTCCGGATCATCGATTTTCCGTGCGAGCCGTTCAACAACGCCGAGATCCACTTCAAACGTCTTTAAGTTGCGGTTATTTATGCCGATAATGTCCGGACCCACTTGGAGCGCCGTCCCTAGCTCCTGTTCGGTATGCACTTCAAGCAACACTTCAAGCCCCTGGCCGCGCGCGTAACGATAAAGCTGTTCCAGGCGTTCCGGATTAAGTGCCGCAACAATCAGGAGAATGACGCTTGCGCCGTTTGCTCTTGCCCGGTCGATCTGGATTTCATCAATAATAAAATCTTTGCAAAGGACCGGTAGCCGGACCGCATCGCTTACTTCTTTCAAATCTTTGATCGTACCATTAAAAAAGGTTTCGTCCGTTAATACAGAAATCGCTCCGGCACCCGCTTTTTCGTAAGCAAGTGCCTGCTGAACCGGATCGACGACCGTTTTGATATCGCCTTTTGAAGGGGAAGCCCGTTTGATTTCGGCGATGATGCATGTTTTTTCCGCCTGCATAAACGTTTCATACAGGGAAGGGGCTTCCCGGTTTGCCGGCACGTACCTTTCTCCGGATGTTTTCAGGCGGGACACTTCTTTCTCTTTTTCGGCTAAAATTTTTTCCAAAAATGTCAAATCAAATCGCCTCCCGTGCCACATTGCTGCTGGCTTTCCTGAGCGCGCGCAGCTTTTCAAGCGCTGCCCCTGAATCGATGCTTTCTTGTGCTATCTTAATCCCTTCTTTCACCGTCTCCGCTTTTCCTGATGCAAATATGGCAAGCCCGGCATTGAAAAGCACCGTATCACGGTAAGGGCCTTTTTCACCTTTTAATACCGACAACAATATTTCACTGTTCTTTTGTGCATCGCCGCCACGGATTGCTTCGTTTGAATAATATGGAAGCCCCACATCTTCAGGCAACAGCGTAAATGTTGTGATCCTACCTCCGTCCAAAAGCGCTAAATGGTTTTCACCGGACAAAGAAGCTTCATCGAGATAACCAGCGCCGTTTACGACAAGTGCCCGTTTCCTTCCCAGATGACCGAGCACTTCCGCCATCGTGACAAGCTTGTCGCGGCGGTAAAGGCCGAGCAGTTGCGTTTCCAGATTCATCGGATTCGTAAGTGGCCCGATCAGGTTAAAAATCGTCGGTATCCGCAAATCTTTCCGGATTTTCATAATTTTCTTCAGGGCTGGATGGACATTCGGCGCAAACAGGAAGACGATGCCGATTTTTTCTAACAGGCTTTCAATTTCTTCAGCCGGAAAAGACAGCGAAATGCCGAGTTTCTCCAACACATCCGCGCTGCCGGTCTGGCTGGAGACGCTACGGTTGCCGTGTTTAGCGACTTTAATCCCGGCTCCGGCAAGCACAAATGCGGAAGTCGAGCTGATGTTAAAGCTGTGGCTGCCGTCTCCGCCAGTGCCACAGTTGTCCATAAGCCCGGAGACATTGCAGGGGATCGACACCGCTTTTTCGCGGATCACTTCGACCAGCCCGGCAATTTCTTCCGCTGTTTCGCCTTTAAACCTCAAGGTCGCCAAAAATGCGCCCTTTTCCCCTTCTGTCACTTCATCCGAGAACAGCGCCCGCGATGCTTCCCGCATTTCTTCAAACGTGAGGCCTTTTTGGGATAAAATTTTTTCAAGATATGGTTTCATATTGCTCATCCTTTCTAAGTTCGTGTAAAAAGTTTTTCAGCATTTGTTTGCCGGTTTCCGTTCCGATCGACTCGGGATGGAACTGAACGCCGCAGCACGGGGCGCTTTTATGTCTGACTGCCATGATTTCGCCGTCATCCAAAGATTCCGCAATAACTTCCAGCTCTTCCGGCACGGTTTTTTTATCAATCACAAGCGAGTGGTAGCGCATCACTTCAACCGGTTCAGGCTGGCCGGCAAACACGCCTTTTCCGTTATGCTGAATGAACGAAGTTTTGCCGTGCTTGATTTCTTTTGCTTTTGTGATTCTTGCCCCGAAAGCTGCGCCGATTGCCTGATGGCCAAGGCAGACGCCGAGGATCGGGATTTTCCGGTAAAGCTTCCGGACAACTTCGACCGAAATCCCGGCGTCTTCCGGCATACCCGGACCCGGCGATAAAACAATAGCTTCCGGCGCGAGCGCCTCGATTTCTTCTATGGTGATCCGATCATTCCGGAAAACCTCCACTTCTTCCCCAAGCTCGCACAAATACTGGTACAGGTTGTAAGTGAAAGAATCATAGTTATCGAGCAATAAAATCATTCGTCTGCACCTCCAAAATCGATCTTGCTTTATTTAGCGTTTCATCATATTCTTTTGCCGGATCAGAATCGTACACAATACCTCCTCCTGACTGCAGGTAGGCGGTGTTGTCTTTGATGAGAAGCGAGCGGATCGCGAGCGCGAAGTCGATATCACCGTTAAAGTTGATGTAGCCAACCGCGCCAGCGTACATGCCTCGCTTTTGCTTTTCCAGTTCATTGATTATCTGCATCGCTCGAATCTTCGGCGCGCCCGATACCGTGCCGGCCGGGATGCATGACACAAGCGCATCAATTCCGCTGAACCCGTCTTTCAACTTCCCCTGTACTTCCGAGACAATGTGCATCACATACTGGAACCGTTCAACGACCATATATTTATGGACACGAACGCTGCCGGGCACGCACACGCGGCCGAGGTCATTGCGGCTCAAGTCAACTAGCATTTTATGTTCGGCGAGTTCTTTTTCATCCTGGAGCAAGTCTTTCTCCAAATATAGGTCTTCTTCCGGCGAATCCCCCCGCGGCCGTGTGCCTGCAATCGGATTCGTGTAAACCATCCTTCCTTTTGCTTTGATCAAGCTTTCCGGGGACGCACCGAGGACGACATAGCTGCCGAAATCGAGATAAAACATATAAGGCGACGGGTTTGCCTTTCTTAATTTCCGGTAAAAATAAAACGGGTCGTGATCAATTTTCCCTTTCATGCGCTGCGAAGGAACGACCTGGAAAATATCGCCGTTTTCAATATATTTTTTCGCTTTTTCCACCATCCGCATATACACTGTTTTTTCGATTGACGGAACAAAATTGATCGGACCGTAGTCAACGAACGGCTCTGTTTCCGTCTGCGTAAAAATCGCTTTCTTCATGGCAGCAAGATTATTGTCAATGGCCTCCCCGTCTTCACCGGTAGAGACAAGGTAAACCGACTGGCTTTTATGGTCGTAAACCACAACATTTTGATACAACATCAAATGTAAATCCGGGATGCCGATTTCATCTTCCGGCACTTCACCGATATCTTCGTACTGGCGGATTGCGTCATATCCAATATAACCGACCGCCCCGCCGTAAAACGGGAAAGGAAGCGGAAGATCGAGCTTAGGCAGCAGCCTTTTGATAAGTTCGAGCGGCTTACCGTTTTTCTTTTCGTCCCGGCCTGACAAATGGTCAATCACCTGCAGCTCATCCGCCGTCCCAATGAATTCCTTCACCGGATCCGCTCCAATAAAAGAAAACCGGCCGTTGCTGTCATTCGGCAGCGAGCTTTCAAACAAAAATTTACGACTGCCATTTAATCTTTTAAAAATCATAACCGGCGTTAAAATATCGCCATTCAGTTTAATAATTTTGTACTGGAAGTTTATCTGTTCCATCATTCGCTCCCCCTTTATATTTGAAGTAAATAAAAATACGTCCTCTATCCGTGCAAGCATTGCTGCAAAGATAGAGGACGTTTTCCAACGCGGTGCCACCTCTTTTGAAAGGCTTTTAACCTTCCCGCTCATTCGGGTACGGAACGGATTTGCCGCTTTTATACCCTATCCCGGTAACGGGGGAAGCCGTGTTTCCCTACTTGTTGTTTCAGGAAACCTCTCGTAAGCCCATTCTGTAAAGGCAGACGTGCCGGACTCCCACCCGCGCCGGCTCTCTGGGACGCTGCTTCCTTACATACTCCTCTTACTCAACGATTTTTCTATTAAAAATATATTGTTGGTTATCGTAAAAATTGCTTTATTTTTTCCTTTAAACGCAAAAAGGGTTCCCGATCCATGTAAAGGACGGGGAACCCGCGGTGCCACCTTTATTGGCTTCTTCAGCCCGGCTTTGACGGTATCAGGGAAAACCTTAATACCTGCCTTTTGTAACGATAAGGCATTCGCCAAAGCCTACTCCAAAATCGTTTCGGTTTGGAAGCTCGGAAGCCCATTCACCTGCACATCATCACCGGTTTACACCAGCCACCGGCTCTCTTCGGAATCCATACAGGCTACTCTTCTTCTTCATCACCTGGAGTTTTCAATTGATTGATTATTATATTAATACTGAAATGGGGATATGTCAACCCTTATTCAAAAATTTTTTTAGCCCGTTTTTACATTCGGATAGCGGAACGAGATATCAAAAGCCGTTGCCTGCTTCAGCATGCTTTCCAGTGTGAGAAGGCATCAAAACTCCCTTTTTTATCTGTCCAGAAGCCATATTTTCTCTGATGCGGCCTTTTTCCTTTCTTAAAAAGCAAAAAAATCAAATACAGGTGCAATGACCCATTGATGAATCAAAGGGACGAAAAAATACAAAAACCCGGCTTCCGCACTAGGCAGAGAACCGGGGATTTAAATTAAAACTTATATTTTTTCACAATATCCTGCAAGTATTCTGCCAAGTAGGACAACGCCCTTGCCGAATCGGCAATATCGTCCATCGCCTTCAAATGGCTTTCAATAGAAGCGGCCATTTCTTCTGTTGCCGCTGCGTTTTCTTCGGCAATATGGGCAAGCTCATTCGCAGTTGACGTAACTTCCTGGACGGATGCGGAAATTTCTTCAGAAACAGCCGCCATTTCCTCAACCTGCGGCGTAATCTCTTTCATGTCATCCATGATCGTTTCGAATTTTTCGATCGTATCTTCCGAGCGGGCCACGCCGTCTTCTACATTTTTTGAAACCTTTTCCATTTCCCGCACGGAATCTTCCGTGTCGTTTTGGATTTTGGAAATCAAATTTTCAATTTCTTTTGTGGAATTTTGCGACTGGTCTGCCAGTTTTCTGATTTCTTCCGCTACAACCGCAAACCCTTTCCCATGTTCGCCGGCCCTTGCCGCCTCAATCGCAGCATTTAGGGCAAGCAAATTTGTCTGGGCGGCAATTCCTTTAATCACCTCAGTAATTTGGCTGATCTGCTTCGAATTTTCGTAAAGGGCCTGGATTTTCGTATTGGAATGGGTTACAGATTCGGCAATGGATCTCATTTGCGCCACCGTCTCACGCACAGATTCCCCGCCGGCTTTAGCATGCTCCAATGTCGTATTTGACAAGTTTGAAATCACCATCGTGCTGTCCGCCACTTTTTCCATTGCTTTTGCAATTTCCCCCATTGCCTGGGCGCTGCTTTCCGTCCCGTTCGTCTGCGTTTCCGCGCCGCTGGCGATTTGGGCGGCTGCGGTATTGATTTCATGGCTCACCGATGTCGTATTTTCCGCGTTGGCCTTCAGCTGATCAGACGAGGATACGACCATCTCCGCGCTTTTATCGACTTGGTCAAGCAAATCACGCAAGCTGTCCTGCATCTTTTTAAAACTTTCGGCCAGTTCGCCGACTTCATCTTTTCTCCGCACATCAATTTTCTCCGTTAAATTACCCCCGGAAATCTTCAGTGCAGCTTCTTTCAGGCGGCTGATCGGCTTTGTTACCGAACGGATGACAAAATAAGTTAATAAAGTGCCGAGGACAAGAAATATGAAAACGATAAGAATGGTTTTTTGGACAATCGGCTTCGCTGCGTGATCAATTTCATTTGAATACATCGTCCCGGCAATTTTCCATCCCGTAAGGCTGTCGGTTGTAAAAAACATTTGCCTTTCCTGGCCTTTATATGTATAAGTTGTGTGACCGGAAACTTTGCCGAATACGGTATCATATACTTTTTCTTTCGCGTAAGTGCCCGGTGTTTTCCCCGGCATCACAACATATCGGCGGGCTGAGTCAACCAGAACGGCATAGCCGTTTTGCCCGATTTTAATTTTTTTTGCCAATCGCTGGACAGCGCTCATTTTCATGTCCACAGCGACAACGCCGGATTGGTCTTTTGTCGTTTCCGCAATCGTAATTACTGTCTCTCCTGTAACTGCATCCTTATAAGGGGCAGTAATAATCACTTTTCCGGGATTATCCATAGCTTGCATGTACCATAGCCTTTGCCTCGGGTCGTAGCCCGACGGCAAATCGTTTTTCGGCCGGATAATCATCTTCCCGGATGCGGTGCCGACATAAACATTCAGGACATTCTCATTCAAATCGGCATATTGGCTGAACATATTCGTAATTAAGGATTGCTTTTTATAGGATGCGGATGAGATTTTTTTAGAAAAATAACTTACATCCTGCATCCGCGGTTGAATCGTGTCGCGCATAATCCCCTGCAAGAGTTTTACATTTTCTTCTGCATCACTGAGCATCTGCTTTTCAACCTGTATTTTTGCAGACTGTTCTGAAAAATATCCGATCAGTACAGATGGAATAAGCAAAATGGATAAAATGGATATAATCAATTTCACCTTCATATTCCACCGTACATGTTTTTTCAAAATGTTTTCCATCTGGTTCAACTCCTTTGGCTGATTTTTCTGTCTGTGCAGTCCCCTAATTTTTTTATCGTTTAGTATGATGGTTCATAAATAGTCCTTTTGCCCTATATTGCAAAAAGTGAAAAGAGGGAAGAAGGCCTACATTCCCATCACACCGCTTTTTCTTTTCAAATGTGAGGATTTTATGAACATATTTTCATCTCGAATTTAAGGCTGGACTTGGCAGGGAAAAAGCCGGCTGCCAATCTTGTCGATTACCGGAAAGAGGATTAAAACGCTTACTTCGTCAAAAAATACGGCGATTTTAAAATTATTTAATTTTTCCCTTTACATAAATAAAAACACCTGTTAGAATATTTTACACAGAGAAAGTTAACCCCATTGGAAAAAGTAATGATGAAGAAGGCGTATTTGCAAAAAGCCACAGAGAGTCGGTGGTTGCTGTGAACCGATGCTTTTGCCAATACAATGCCCAGCGCTTCTGAACTGGCCGGCTGAAATTGGAGTAGGCTGGACCCGGCACACGCCGTTATTTTGCCCAGAGGCTGCTTTTTCGCAGCAAAAGAGGGTGGCACCACGGTATATCACGTCCCTCATAACAAGGATCACCTTGTTATGAGGGCGTTTTATTTTTAATCTTTAAAAATGGAGGATTGACGCACACATGCTTTTTTGCAAGGAATCTTTATTCACACCCGGCCCGACACCTGTACCGGATCGAGTGAAACAAGCAATGAACCAGCCCATGGTGGCCCACCGCAGCGAAGTTTTTTCCAATAATCTCAAGCAGGTTGCAACCAGATTGATGCCGGTTTTCGGAAGCAAAGAACCGGTCATCGTCATAGCCGGCAGCGGGACATCCGCATTGGAAAGCGCCGTCTGCAACGTAGTCCATGAAGGCGACCATGTCGTTGTGGTTGTAACCGGGGTATTTGGGGAACGTTTTGCCTCCATTTGCGAGTCATACGGTGTCAATGTACACCGCCTCGATATAGAATGGGGAACCGCCTGCCGCCCGGAACAGCTTGAAACTTTCTTAAAAGGCCTGGAACACCCGGTCAAAGCCGTTTTTGCCACTTATTGTGAAACATCGACATCAGTTTTAAACCCGGTCAAGGATCTTGGGGCGGTCGTAAAACGGCTGACGGACGCGCTGTACATCGTCGATGGTGTCAGCTGTATCGGCGGCGTGCCGGTGGATATGGAAGAATACCAGATCGATATTCTTGTTTCCGGTTCGCAAAAAGCGCTGATGCTGCCGCCGGGACTTGCCTTTGTCGCAGTGAACAAGCGTGCCAAAGAAGAAATCAAAAACGGGCCGAAAAAACGGTTTTACCTCGACTTAAACCGTTATATCCAATCATATGATGAAGGGACGACAACGCCGTTTACCCCGCCTGTCTCAATGGTTTACGGCGCCAACGAAGTATGCCAAATGATTGAAGAGGAAGGTTTTGGCAATGTCATTAAGCGGCATGAAATTTTAAGGGATATGACCCGTGCCGGCGTGAAAGCCCTTGGTCTTCCGCTTTTAGTGGAAAATGATGCGGATGCCTCACCTACGGTTACCGCCGTCAAACCGGCTGACGGCAAAGCAAACGTGATCAAAAAATACTTACAGGAACATTTTTCTATGGCCATCGCAAGCGGGCAGAAGCAGCTGAAAGGGAAAATTTTCCGCATCGGCCATATGGGCTACAGCACCCCATTTGATGTTTTAAACGTTTTAACAGCATTGGAAATGGTTGTACACGAATTGGAAGGAAGAGATACATTTGGCATTGCGGTGAAAAAAGCAGAGGAGGTATGGAAAGCACATGTTTAAAATTTTGGTCACGGATAAAGTCAGCGAAGAAGGCCTGAAAAAATTATATGCACACAAAGATTTTATCGTCGAACATAAACCCGGGATCGCGCCGCAGGATCTGAAGGCAGTGATCGGACAGTATGACGGCCTGATCGTGCGCAACCAGACAAAAGTCACAAAAGACATTATTGAAGCGGCCGGCAATTTGCGCGTCATTGCCCGTGCCGGCGTCGGCGTCGACAATATTGATGTCGATGCAGCCACCAGAAAAGGAATCATTGTCGTCAATTCGCCGGGCGGAAATACCATTTCAGCAACAGAACACACTTTGGCCATGATGCTTTCCCTCTCCCGCAATATTCCTCAGGCCCACCGATCCGCTTCCAGGGGAAAATGGGAACGCGAAAAATTTAAAGGCGTCGAGCTTTTCAAGAAAACGCTCGGCATCATCGGAACAGGGAAAATCGGCACAGAGGTTACAAAACGGGCAAAAGCATTTGAAATGACGGTACTCGGTTATGACCCGTACTTAACGGAAGAACGTGCTAGCAAGCTCGGCATTAAGAAAGCGACGCTTGATGAAATTGCCGCGCAATCCGATTTTATTACCCTCCATACGCCGCTCATGAAAGAAACAAGGCACATGATCGATGAAACATTTTTGGCGAAAACGAAAAAAGGCGTACGCATCATCAACTGCGCGCGCGGCGGGCTTGTCGACGAGCAGGCGCTCCTTAAGGCGCTGAAGGAAGGCCGTGTCGCCGGCGCCGCTTTGGACGTATTTGAGAAAGAGCCGGAAATCACGCCGGGGCTTTTAGAACTGCCGAATGTGATTGTCACGCCGCATCTGGGCGCATCGACCCAGGAAGCGCAAATCCGGGTGGCCGTCGATGTCAGCGAAGAAATCATCAATATTTTTGAATCACAGGCAATCCGAAACGCCATCAATATGCCGCAGACTTCCGGGGAAAACTGGGAACGGATGGAACCGTACCTGCTCCTCGGCGAACAGGTGGCACAACTCGGCATCCAATTGCTTCGTGAAGCGCCGGAAAAAATTGAAATTACGTATGCCGGCGACTTGCTCGAAGAAGATACGAAGCTGTTGACGAGAACAATCATTAAAGGCATTCTCAGCCACCATCTCGGCAGCACGGTCAATCTTGTCAACGCCCTCCATCTGTTGAAAGAGCAGGGGCTGACTTACAACATCCAGCGGAATGCTTCGTTCAAGGGCTTCTCCAATTATTTGGAACTTTCGCTTTACAAAGAAGGCAAGCAAGTCAATATCGGTGCTTCGATCATCAACGGATTCGGCGGCCGCATCGTCAAATTAAACGATTACCGTGTCGATATCCGGCCGGAACAGCATCTGCTTTATATCCGGCATCTTGATATTCCGGGCATGATCGGCCAGGTCGGCTCAATCCTCGGCGATAATGACACGAATATCGGCACAATGCAGGTCGGCCGGAAAGAAATCGGCGGTGAAGCCATCATGGTGCTGACTTTAGATAAAACCGTCAGCCGCAAAGTGCTGGATCAACTAAGAGGTCTGATCGGCATGAAAGATGTCCAAATTTTAGAACTGACAACAGGATATACCTTTCAGGAAGAGCCCTTTGTAGAGGTGTAATGGGAAAAAAGCATTCACGCAGTACAGCGTGAACGCTTTTTTTGAATGGGAATGGACACATTTGAATACGACAAAAGTCCAGCCCGCTTTTCTGTCTCTGCTTACTGTACTTCCATTCGCAGATCGCCGGCTTTCGCCCATCCAAGTACTTTCAGGAAATGGTAAATGCCAAGTGTCGTAAAAATCGGCAAGATAATGCCCGATGCCACAAAGGCAAGCAACACACCGACGCCCTGGTTCGCCAAGATATTCAGTGGAGCGATCAAAGAATTCAAGCCAAGCCCGCCGAGTTCATACGGTACTTTCAAATGGAACGCCATCGTCGCAACCGGTGCGCAAATGAGCGACGAAATAAATGGTGGAATGACAAGGCGCGGATTTTTGATCAAATTCGGGAACTGTACTTTTGGTGTAATCAACGATTGGGCAATGTTTCCGCCCCAGTCATTCTGCTTCAACGACATTGCCGTGAAACCAACAAATTGCACTGTACATCCGATCAGAGCGGCTGCGCTCGAAACCGGGTCAAGCTGCAACGCAATCGCAAGTGCAGCCGAAGATGACGGCGACATCAAGAGAATGCTCCAAACAAGCGATACAACCATCGAACCTAAAAGTGGTGAACCTTGTACAGATGTAGTGATTTCCCCGCTCAGCCATTGCAAAAACGGTGTTGTCACAGCAGCCAGCCCGGCTCCGGCAACTCCGCCGACAAGAATAGACGCAAACGGAATAGCCATCATATCCAGCTTCGTTTTTCCTGTAATACGTTTCCCAACCCAGGTTGCAACAACAGCAGCCAGCACCGCGCTGACAGGCTGGCCCGTTGCGATCGTAATTAAACCATCCGATGTCGTGTGAATTGCATTACCGCCAACCGCCGCGCAGGCCATTGCGCTGAAAATAACCAAAGTATTGCCGCCGAGCTGGTATGCGACACCTGCACCAATCGCCGGAGCGAGCAGCGATTTCGTAGCGGCACCGATCGTAAGAAATCCGTCCCAGCCTAAAAATTTGCCAAATGTTTCAAATAATAGACCAAGCCCCAAAGTCACCAGTACTGCGTTCGCAATCCCTGCAGACGCCTTATAACTTCGATCAATGATGTAATCTTTTGTAGCCTGTTTCATCTTCCCCACTCCCATATTGTTGTTATAATATTCTGTAATCGTTACCCGAATAAAAAACCAACTGCAATAGGCGCTTTTATCTGTTTGGGCGCCTCATTTTTGGATGGTTGGCGGACTAAAACAAATCTAATTGTGTGAATATGTCAACACCGCTTCAGTATAAGAGAATGATGTGCAAAATTTCAGATTTAAGAAAATATATCATCCAGGTCTGCCCCTTTTTGCTTTGATGTTGAAATATTACATCAATTAAAAAATAAAGTCAATCTTATATTTTATTTAAAAATATTATTTTTTAACATTTTTTATCCTACTCGTAACGGTTTGCGCTCTTGTTCCGTTTAATATAAACTATTTCAACAAAGTAAGCTTGTTCGTTTTTCTCACCAAAAATTTCTTGTAAAGTTTTCACTTAACCTAATGCAAGCGCCATTTTTTGAAAATTCATTTTTCGTATGTGATAAAATATGCCATACAAAAAAGGCATGGCGGTGCATGCCTTTTTTGCTTACATAAAAATAGTTTTGAGATCTGTCACATTTTCAAAAATATAATCGGCGCCATGGGCTTCAAATTCAACCCTTGCCTCTTTGCCGGATAAGCCGGTTAAAATCCCGGCAAAAACGCAGCCCATTTTTTGTGCTGCCAAAAGATCAGCAAGTGAATCGCCGACGATTAAAACTTCTTTTCCGTTTTTAAGCGGAAGCGGGGTGTTCACACAATCACGGACAGAGGTCTGCTTTCCTTCTAAAGCGAACAAATAGGTGAAAGGATTCGGTTTTGCAAGCGGGGTGGCGCTGCCCAGTTCCCCTTCCGCCTTTAAAACTTCGTCCGCGGTCACAATATGGTTTTCATCAAATAAAGGCAGCCAACCCAGCGCGCGGAACGGCCCGTACGTTTCCAGCTGCGGCCTCCCCGTCCCGACGCCGAGGTTCAATCCTTTTTCCGACAGATAAGAAAATAAATCAGCAATCTCTTCCGGCCCGGCAAGCGGAATTTCTTCTTCCAAAAATCCTTTTTTCCCGGTTTGAACGCTTGGTTTCCCGGTGGAAGCAAGAATATGTTGGTCACCAACATACCATTCTTGGGAAGCATGTTCACACACAGACCAGAGCGCACCCTTTCTCCCAAGCGCTGTGCCGGTGATGCCGAATTTTTCAAAAGCAAGCTGATCCAATACCTTCAGCAAATCCTGTTTTGTTTCCGGCCTTCCCGCAAAATCTTTTAAAAATACCCCAAAATCCGTGGATACTTGATAGTTTGCAAGTATTCCGCGGATATCGCCTAGCACCTCGTAATCGATCTCGTGCGTCAGCCACTCCCGGATTTTGCCGGCCTCTTTTTCCTTAATCTGCGAAAGCAAGTGCAATAGCTGGCAAGTGAACGTTAAATAGATCATGTCCCAATTGGCGTTCATGCCTTGTGATTTTAGATGCCGGAGCACCTGGTCGTTTCGGAAAACTTCAGCCCGGATGCGTGTAATTTCTTCATCCGATAATGTGGTTTTAAATTTTTCCGGTGCAAGCCCTAAATAATGGCTGCTATGTATCATTTCCCAAACGGTTAAGCCCGAAGCGTCAAAATAGCGCTCTTCGCTTAGCAAAACACCGTCCACATCAAATAATACCGTTCGAATCATCTCTTCACCTCTTTCCAACATTAGTGTAACAAAATATTGCGTTTTTTCATATATTTTTTGAAGACTTTGTTAGCAAAACTGGGAAATGCGCAAAGAAAAGGCGCCTTGGGCAATATAAAGGTGAATGTCGCCTTAATATATTGCACCGGTTCGGCGCCCCGCTTTCTATAGTGAAACAAGCTTATGTTTTTTTTTGCCTGCCATTGCCAGCCGTTTGAAGTAGGAAATTTTATCCAGATCGGCATTTCCGCCGCTGACCACGATGCCGATATGCCTGCCGGGCACGCCCAGTTTGCCGCTCAATACGGCCGCAAATGCCGCGGCACCTGCACCCTCGACAAACATCTTCTCGCGCTCTAGCATATAAATAATGGCTGTGGCAATCTCTTCGTCGCTTACGATGACAATATCATCCACATACCGGCTGATCAGCGGAAAAGTAAGCTCCCCAGTTTCTTTGACGAGTATGCCGTCCGCGATGCCCGAGACATGGGCAAGCCGCCCGCTTCCCATTCCTTTAAAAAGGTTGTAGGCAGACGGAGCCCCTTCCGATTGCACCCCGATGACCCGGATTTTTGAATCATAATTTTTCAGCATGCAGGCCATGCCGGCAATCAAACCACCACCACCGACAGGAATGACCACGGTGTCGAGGTCGGCGCACTGCTGGATCATTTCAAGTGCAATCGTACCCTGGCCGGCCATCACTTCATAATCGTCAAAAGGGTGAATAAACGTTGCACCGCTGATTTGCTGGTCTAAAACAGCAGCTTCATAAGCTTCTTGAAAAGATTCGCCGGTCAACACGACTTCCGCGCCATACGCTTTTGTCGCCATGACTTTCGCGAGCGGCGTTTTTTCTGGCATATAAATTTTCGCTTTAATACCCTGCTTCGTTGCCGAAAAAGCCACCCCCTGCGCATGGTTGCCGGCGGACGCAGCAATCACGCCGTTTTTCCTCGCCGCACCGGACAGGTTCGTAATCTTATTCAGCGCGCCCCTGATCTTAAAAGAACCGGTGCGCTGCAAGTTTTCCATTTTAAAATATAATCTCGTTCCCGCCATTTCATTGAATGTCGCCGATTGGTTCAACGGCGTCCGGTGCACGATCGGCAATAAATTTTCAAACGCTTCTATAACGTCTTTCGTTTGTAAAGAATCCCCATTGTCCTTTTCACACTCCTACTTGTGCTGACGCTTCATATTTTGAAATTTCATCTTCAAGCAGCAATGTCAGCCCGATTTCATCCAGTCCCTTTAACAGCATATTCTTCTGGTACGGATCAATGTCAAAATGAATGGCTTTTTCCCCATTTAATACCACTTGTTTTTCAAGATCCACCGTCACATACAGCGATTGCGCCTCTGCAGCCTCCATCAGCTGCTTAACTTCTTCTTCCGGTAGCATAACCGTTAATATCCCGTTTTTCAGGCAGTTGTTGTAAAAAATATCGGCAAAACTCGGCGCGATGATCACTTTAAATCCGTAGTCCTGCAGGGCCCACGGCGCATGCTCGCGCGAGGACCCGCATCCGAAATTTTCTCCCGCAATCAGAATAGATGCGCCGGTGTATTTCGGGTCGTTTAAAGGAAAATCACCCCGTTTTTCCCCGTTCTCATCAAAGCGCCAATTATAAAACAAGCATTTCCCGAACCCTTGCCGCTCAATTCTTTTTAAAAATTGTTTTGGGATAATTTGGTCGGTATCAACATTTTTCCTGTCCAAAGGGAATACGAGGCCAGAAAAAGTTTGAAATGGCTCCATTTGCTTTTGCCCCCTTTACATGATTAATGCGCCGGCTTGATCCAGTTTCCTGACATCGACAAATTTGCCGTAAATCGCAGCAGCCGCTGCCATGGCCGGGCTAACGAGATGCGTTCTTGCGCCGGCCCCCTGCCTGCCTTCAAAATTCCGGTTCGATGTGGAGGCGCATCTTTCCCCGGCCGGAACGATATCATCATTCATGGCCAGGCACATGCTGCATCCGGATTCGCGCCATTCAAACCCGGCTTCTATAAAAATTTTATCCAGCCCTTCTTCTTCCGCTCGGGCTTTCACGCTTTGCGAACCAGGTACAACTAAAGCGCGGACCCCTTCTCTGACGTGCCGGCCCTTTACAATTTCTGCAGCCGCCCTCAAATCGGCAAGGCGTGAGTTTGTGCACGATCCGATAAACACATGCTGGACGGGAATATCGGTAATTTTTGTCCCCGGTTCGAGGCCCATATAGCGCAATGCTTTTTCAACCGCCTGGCGTTCACCCGGATCATCGATTTCCGCCGGATCCGGCAGTTTTTCGCTGACCGGCAGGCACATCGACGGGTTCGTTCCCCATGTCACTTGCGGTTCGATTTCGCTTGCATCCATTTCAAGCGTGCGGTCGTAAACCGCCCCTTCATCCGATGCAAGCGAAAGCCAGTAAGCCGCTTTTTCTTCAAAATCTTCTTTCGGCGCGTATTTTCTCCCTCGCAAAAACGAAATGGTCGTTTCATCCGGGCTGATGAGACCTGCCCTGGCACCGGCTTCAATCGACATATTGCAGACGGTCATCCGCTCTTCCATTGATAAATTACGGATTGCCTCCCCGGTGTATTCGACAATATAACCGGTTCCGACGCCGATGCCGAATTTTGCAATAATGGCGAGGATTAAGTCTTTTGCCGTGACGCCCGGACCGAGCTTGCCGTTGATTTTAATTTGCATCGTTTTCGGCCGCTTTTGCCAAAGTGTCTGTGTCGCCAAAACATGCTCGACTTCGCTTGTACCTATGCCGAACGCGATCGCGCCAAACGCGCCGTGCGTTGATGTATGGCTGTCCCCGCATACAATCGTTTTCCCCGGCTGTGTCAGCCCGAGTTCAGGCCCGATGACATGGACAATCCCCTGATCCGGATGATTGATCCCAGCGAGAGGAATGCCAAATTCCTGGCAGTTTTTTTCCAAAGTTGACATTTGTTTTTTCGAAATCGGGTCTTTTGAGATCCTGCCCCTTGTTGTGGCAACATTGTGGTCAACCGTTGCAAACGTCAAATCCGGCCTTCTCACTTTGCGGTTATTCATTCTCAGCCCTTCGAACGCCTGCGGGGAAGTAACCTCATGGACCAAATGAAGGTCGATATAGAGGAGGTCCGGCTTCCCTTCTTCTCGGTGGACCAAATGGTTTTCCCAAATTTTGTCGATAATCGTTTTCGGTGCCATCGTATCACTCCCATCCGTTGCTTTTTATTGTCTCCATATGTCATCCGCAGATGACGCCCCATTAAACTCCGGAAATCAATTGGAAACGCTGGACGCGGCTTCACTTTCGCCCAATTTTTCTATCAGCCTGCCGGCCAGTTCATCCGTGCCGACGATTTTGCCGTTCGGAACTTGCAGGTCACCTGTACAATATCCGGCTCTAAGCACGCCATCCACCGCTTTTTCAATTGCCTCGGCTTCTTTTTCAAGCCCGAACGAGTAACGCAGCATCATCGCGGCCGATAACACTGTGCCAAGCGGGTTGGCTTTTCCCTGGCCGGCAATATCCGGCGCCGAACCGTGGACCGGTTCATACATGCCGAACCGGTCGGAACGGAGGCTTGCTGAAGGAAGCATGCCAAGGCTGCCGGTAATCATTGAAGCTTCATCGCTTAAAATATCGCCAAACATATTTTCAGTGACAATGACATCGAATTGGCCCGGATTTGCAATGAGCTGCATCGACGTTGAGTCAACAAGCATATTGCGTACTTCCACATCCGGATATTTCGCTGACGTCTCCTCAACAATTTCCCGCCACATTCTGCTCGATTCCAGCACATTTGCCTTATCTACAGATGCCAGTTTTTTTCTTCTGATGCGCGCAAGCTGAAATGCTTTGTCTACGATCCTTTCAATCTCTTCTCTCGTATATTGCAGCGTATCCACAACCTCATGCTGTGCCGGGCCGCGCCTTTCGCTAGGGCGCCCGAAATATAAGCCGCCGGTCAGTTCCCTGACAATGACAAGATCCACATTTTCCACAAATTCCCGTTTTAACGGCGATGCCGAAAGGAGAGGCGCGTATGCTTTTACCGGGCGCAAATTTGCAAACAGCCCCATTTCTTTTCGGAGACCGAGCAGCCCTTTTTCCGGGCGGAGGGAGGCCGGATTATGGTCCCACTTCGGCCCGCCTACCGCACCGAGCAGAATCGCATCGCTCCTGCGGCAAATTTCAAGTGTTTCTTCAGGGAGGGGCGTGCCCGTTTCATCAATTGCCGCGCCGCCGATCAGCCCTTTTTCAAAAACAGCTTCATGGCCGTAACGGCCCAACACATTTTTTAAAACGCGGATCGCTGCGTCCATGACTTCCGGCCCGATTCCATCGCCGGGCAGAACAGCCATTTTCATTTCCATTGTATTTCCTCCCCGTGTGATCATACCTGTACTTTGTTTCTCGTTTGCTGTTCCATGGCAATCGCCCGATTAATCGCATTTAAGAAAGCTTTTGCCGAAGCTTCCAAAACGTCCTGGGCAGATCCGCGGCCTCCGGATTCAAACTGCCCGTATTTGACTTTGACAAATGCGTCAGCCAGCGCATCCTGCCCGGAGCCGACCGACTGCAGTTTATAGTCCTTCAATTCGATCGGGCCTTCAAACATCTTGCTGATTGTGTGGTAAATGGCTTCAACGCTGCCCGATCCTGTTCCGGCTTCTTCTGCCAGTTCCCCTTCAGGCGTTTTGATCCGGACAGTTGCCGTCGGGATGTTCAGCGTGCCGTACTGTACCTGCACGTTTTCCAGTTCATATTGCGGCGTATCCGCCACATCGGTTTGTTTATCGGCTAAAATCGCAAACAAATCATCGTCGGTGACTTCTTTTTTCTTGTCCGTTAACGCTTTGAAAGCTTTAAACGCTTCGTTCAGTTTTTCCTGGTCAAGGTCAAAGCCGAGCTCCGTCGCCCGTTCTTTGAAGGCATGGCGGCCGGAATGCTTGCCGAGCACTAGCCTGTTGCTGGAGAAACCGACCAGTTCCGGCGTAATGATTTCATAAGTCGAAGCTTCTTTTAACACGCCGTCCTGGTGAATACCGGATTCGTGGGCAAATGCATTGGCTCCGACAACCGCTTTATTGCCCGGAACGACCATACCCGTTAATTTGCTGACCAGCTGGCTCGTGCGTTTGATTTCGTTTAATTTCAGGCCGGTTGTTGCCTTGTAATAGTCTTGGCGGATGTGAAGGGCAACTGCGACTTCTTCGAGCGCCACATTACCGGCCCGTTCACCGATGCCGTTGATTGTCCCTTCCACCTGGAGGACGCCGTGTTCTACTGCCGAAAGCGTATTGGCTGTGGCCATCCCAAGATCGTCATGGCAATGGGCCGATAAAATGACTTTGTCAATATTCGGGACATGCTCGCGCACATAGTCGTACAGCGCGCCATACTCTTTCGGCGTCGTATAGCCGACTGTATCCGGAAGATTGATAACATTTGCGCCGGCATTGATCACTTCCGTAATGATGCGGACGAGAAAATCTTTATCAGACCTCGTTGCATCTTCCGCCGACCATTGCACAACCGGAAATTTTTGTTTTGCATATTTTACGGCTTCGACTGAATCGTAAACGACTTCATCCGGGGTTTTTCTCAGTTTGTACGTCATATGGATGGGCGAAGTTGCCAAAAAGACATGGATTCTCGGTTCAGCAGAGTGCTTTAAAGCGTCCCAGGCCGCATCAATATCGCGTTGGTTTGCCCTTGCCAGTCCCGTAACAGAGCTGTTTTTCACCGTTTTTGCGATCGCTTCAACCGCTTGGAAATCCCCTTTGGAAGAGGCAGGAAACCCCGCCTCAATAATGTCTACTCCAAGCCTTTCCAACTGCTTTGCGATTTCGAGCTTTTCCGCCATATTCAGATTGACGCCTGCGGATTGTTCCCCATCCCTTAAAGTCGTGTCAAAAATATTAACCTTTCGCATTCACGACCACTTCCTTTTGCTTAATCGGATTTTTGACAAAAGGCATTAATTCACGCAGTTCTTCGCCTACTTTTTCGAGCGGATGATTTTGCTCGCGGGCATTGATGGCATTGAACATCGGCCTGTTCGCCTGGTTTTCAAGGAGCCAACCCTTTGCAAACGTGCCATTCTGGATATCTTTCAATACTTCTTTCATGCGCTGTTTCGTTTCTTCGTTTACGACCCTTGGCCCGGAGACAAAATCGCCCCACTGCGCCGTGTCGGAGATGGAATAGCGCATGTTTTTTAAGCCGCCTTCGTAGATCAGATCGACAATCAGCTTCATTTCATGGCAGACTTCAAAATAGGCAAGTTCCGGCTGATATCCGGCTTCTGTTAACGTTTCAAAGCCGGCTTTGATCAATGAGGTCAAACCGCCGCACAGCACAGCCTGTTCGCCAAACAAATCGGTTTCCGTTTCTTCTTTGAAGGTTGTTTCAAGCACACCGGCACGGGCAGACCCGATCCCTTTTGAATAAGCAAATGCCAGGTCTTTTGCATCACCGGTTACATCCTGATGGACAGCGACAAGCGCAGGCACCCCGGCCCCTTCTTCAAATGTACGCCTGACCAGATGCCCCGGTCCTTTAGGCGCAACCATAAAGACATCTACATTTTCAGGAGGGATAATTTGGGTAAAATGGATATTGAATCCGTGTGCGAATGCCAGTGCATTGCCCGCCTCAAGTCCTACTTCCACCTCTTCTTTATACACTTTCGTTTGCTGCTCATCCGGCAAGAGCATCATGATCACATCTGCTTCTTTAGCTGCTTCTTTAACAGATTTTACGGAAAAACCATCCTGTGCGGCACGTTCAAATGATCTGCCAGGTCTTACGCCCACTACAACATCAAAGCCGTTATCACGCAGGTTTTGCGCATGGGCATGGCCTTGCGAACCATAGCCGATAACCGCGATTTTCTTTCCCTTTAAAACGGCTTCCTGGATATCTTTGTCGTAATAAACTTTTGCCATTGTGAATCTCTCCTTTTTGAAAATTTTTTATTTTAATAGTGAATAAGAGCTGAGATCTGTTACTTGTTTTTGCGAGCCACGTAGGAATGCGGTCAGGCCGGTGCGGACCATTTCCTTGATGCCGTATGGTTTCAATAAATCAACAAGCGCCTCCACTTTTTCGCTGTCTCCGGTCACCTGGATCGTGACGCTTTCACGGCTCACATCAATGATCGATGCCCGGAAAGGTTCGACCAGTCCGCCGATTTCGCTTCTTGTCTGTGCGGTGCTTAATACTTTAATGAGGGCAAGCTCCCGCGAGACAATCGCCTGGTCCGTAATATCCTGAACCTTGATGACATCAATGAGCTTGTTCAGCTGTTTTGTCAGCTGTTCAGCCTGCCTGTCGTCTTCAACATTGACGACGATTGTCATCCGGGAAATGCCTTCCATTTCAGTGCGGCCCACCGTGATGCTGTCGATGTTAAACTGCCGCTTTGCGAGCACACCTGTAATTTTATTCAGCACGCCGCTCTGGTTTAACACGGTGGCTACAACAATTCTTTTCATGGCTTCACCCCCATCATTTCATGCAGCCCTTTGCCCGGCGCCACCATCGGAAACACCGCTTCAAGCCTTTTCACCCGGCAGTCGACAAGTACGGCTTCATCATCCTGCAGCACCTTTTTAAGCGCAAGCTCAAGTTCTTCATTGTTTGTGGCGCGGATGCCCCCGATGCCGTAACTTTCTGCAAGCTTTACAAAGTCGGGCTGTACCGGAATGGTCGAGTATGAATACCGTTCTTCATAAAACGATTTCTGCCATTGGCGCACCATCCCGAGATATTGATTGTTGACAATGAAAATTTTAAGCGGCAGATTCAATTCTTTTACAACCGCAAGCTCCTGCAGCGTCATTTGGAAACCGCCGTCTCCGACAATTGCAACAACTTTTTCGTCCGGACAGGCAATTTGTGCGCCGATCGCTGCCGGGAACCCGAATCCCATCGTGCCGAGCCCGCCTGATGTAATCCATTTGTGCGGCTTTTCAAAACCGTAGTATTGCGCTGCCCACATTTGGTGCTGGCCGACATCAGTGGAAACAATCGCATCTCCGTTTGTATAATGATGGATTCTTTTAATGACATGTTGTGGGGACAGCTCCTCATCGTTATCTTCATACCAAAGCGGGTAATTTTCGGCGTATTCCTTCACATGTTGGACCCATTCATCTGTGCCGTTGTTTTGCAGATCTTCAGCACAAATTTTCAGTAGTGCTTCTTTTGCATCCGATACGATCGGGATGTCTGTTTTTACGTTTTTGCCGATTTCAGCCGGGTCGATATCAATGTGGACCACCCTTGCATTCGGGGCAAAATGGGCTAAATTACCGGTAAGCCTGTCATCGAATCTGGCCCCGATATTAATCAAGAGGTCGCATTCGCATATCGCCATATTTGCCGCGTATGTCCCGTGCATGCCGCCCATTCCGAGAAAGAGCGGATGGCTAAACGGAAAACTTCCAAGGCCGAGCAGCGTATTGACAACCGGAATATGGCATTTTTCCGCAAATTTGATTAAAAGATCGGACGCCTTCGCATGCAGGATTCCCGCGCCTGCCAAAATGACCGGTTTGCTGGAATAAGAGACGGCTTCCATCAGCTTTTTAATTTGGAGCGGATTCGGGTAAAAATTCGGCTGGTATCCCGGCAAGTAGACTTCCGGGCCTTCGCCTAATTCCACCGTTCCCTGCTGGATATTTTTCGGAATATCGACGACAACCGGGCCCGGCCTTCCGGATTTCGCAATATGAAAAGCTTCTTTCACGACACGGGGCAAATCCCGCAAATCGCGCACCTGGTAATTATGTTTTGTAATCGGCGCCGTCATGCCGATGACATCGGCTTCCTGGAAAGCGTCGGATCCGATAACGGAAGTTGCAACCTGTCCGGTAAATACAACAAGCGGAAGCGAATCCATCATGGCATCCGCAATGCCGGTAATTAAGTTTGTTGCCCCCGGCCCTGACGTTGCAATGACGACACCCGGTTTTCCGGTAACACGCGCGTAGCCTTCCGCCGCATGAATGGCGCCCTGCTCGTGCCGGGTAAGGATATGCCTGATCGGTTTATCGTAAAGCGCATCGTAGATCGGCAATACCGCACCCCCCGGATAACCGAACATCACTTCGACCCCTTCATTGATCAGTAACTGGACAAGCGCTTCAGCACCACTACATTCCGCTGTTTTCACATTGCCATCCATTCTTGCTTTCGCACACACAATTTAACCTCCTATTCTGAAATACGCAGGCTCATTCGCTTTACTGTGATCTATCCCAATAAAAAATGCCTTTTCTCCTTGAAACCGGCAAATCGGATTTTGCCGGTTTTGCAGGGATGAAAAGGCAACTTTTCATGGTACCACCCAACTTCACGGCGTTCTTGCAAACGCCGCCTCATGCAGCATTCCTTACAGAATGTTGCTTTTTGTAACAAGTCGCCCACACCCGGCAGCCGACTCGGCAAACCCTAATAGGCAAAAAGCCGTTCAGATCCGCACTCAGAGGCGATGTCATGATTGGGGTATTGCCGGGCTCCCAGCATCCCCGGCTCTCTGAAAATACCTGATCCAATCACTTTGTCCCCGTCAACGTTTTTTGCGGTAATCCAATTTTCAAAACCCCGCCCGTATTGGCGGAAGTAACCAATGCAGAATACCTAGCCAAATATCCGCGAGTAATTTTCGGATCCGGCTGCACCCAATTTTGTCTTCTCCGCTGTAGCACTTCTTCAGGCACATGCAGTTCAATGCTTCTGTTGATTAAATCAATGGTGATTTGGTCGCCGTTTTCGACATAAGCGATCGGGCCGCCTTCTGCCGCTTCCGGAGAAATATGCCCGACGCAGATTCCGCGCGTCGCCCCGGAAAATCTCCCGTCCGTAATCAAAGCAACTGTCTTACCAAGTCCCCGGCCCATAATGGATGAAGTTGGCGCAAGCATTTCCGGCATACCCGGCCCGCCTTTAGGCCCTTCATAACGGATGACAACGACATGCCCTTCACGGACCATCCCGCTGTCGATCCCGGCCTGGGCTTCTTCCTGGGAGTCGAATACAATCGCCTCCCCGGTAAAGGTTTTAATGGACGGATCAACGGCACCAACTTTGATAACTGCTCCATCCGGAGCCAAGTTTCCGTACAGGATCGACAAGCCGCCGACAGGGCTGTACGGATTTTCTTTTGGCCTGATCACTTCCAAGTTTAAAATTTTCGCATCTTTCACATTTTCATAGATGGATTTTCCCGTAATGGTCAGCCGATCCGGATGAATGGCGCCTTCAATTTTGCAAAGTTCATGGATAATGGCGCTAATGCCGCCTGCGAGATGCACGTCATGCATCGAATAATCCGAGGCCGGCATAATTTTTGCCAGGTACGGTACCCTTTTGGCCACTTCGTTGATGCGTTCCAAATCATAGTCAATCCCTGCTTCATGGGCAATTGCCAGCGTATGTAGCACTGTATTGGTTGAACCGCCCATCGCCATATCAAGCGCGAACGCATCGTCAATTGCTTCTTCTGTCACAATATCGCGCGGGCGGATATCATTTTTAATGCAATTCATTAAATACTGGACAGCTTCCCGGATGATGCGGTGCCGTTCTTCCGACGTGGCAACGATCGTTGCATTGCCCGGTGGAGTAAGCCCAAGCATTTCCATTAAAGAATTCATTGAGTTTGCCGTGAACATCCCTGAACACGACCCGCAAGTCGGGCAGGCGCTCGTTTCCAGCATTCTCAATTCATCGTAACTGATTTTTCCGGATTTATGGGCACCGACGCCTTCGAAAACCGACGTCAGGGAAAGCTGTCTTCCATCCGGTGAGACCCCCGCTTCCATCGGGCCTCCCGAGACAAATACCGCGGGAACATTCGTCCTTACTGCCGCCATCAACATACCCGGCGTAATTTTATCGCAGTTTGGAATAAAAAATACCCCGTCAAACCAGTGCGCGTTGATGACTGTTTCGGCACTGTCGGCAATCAACTCGCGGCTTGGCAGCGAATACCGCATCCCGATATGCCCCATCGCAATGCCGTCATCAACCCCGATTGTGTTGAATTCAAACGGGACGCCACCCGCTTCCCTGATCGCCTCTTTTACGACTTCTGCAAACTTGTTTAGATGCTTATGCCCCGGGATAATATCAATATAGGAATTGCACACCCCGATGAAAGGTTTATCAAAATCTTCCGTTTTCAGTCCTGCCGCATACAGCAAACTGCGATGCGGGGCCCGGTCGATCCCTTTTTTGATCATGTCGCTTCGCATTCCATCACTCCCATTCCATCACCTTCAGGGGGCTTTTTTCCGCCCGCTGCGCCAAGTTTCTGCGATATTGTGCTTGAGCGAATTTTTAATATTCTTTAATTGTTGTCAATCATACGACTTTTAGGCGCAGAGGTCAACCCTTTTCCGTGAACTTTTTTGACAATTTTGATTTAAAAATTCATTTTCCCATTAAATATTGATGAGCATGAAATCCACTCCTGCCCGAGAGATCCCGCGCCACCGCTCTCCCGCTTACGCCCGGCAAATGGCGCGATCAACCAAAAAAATTTAACAGAAAAAATTTCTCTTACGCTGTTGACAGAAGGAATGTTCAGTGATAATCTTATTTTCAAACAATACAAAAAACAAAGTCGAGGACGGGAAGAGTAAGTTTGGGACTTGTTCCCCAGAGAGTTGGCATATTGCTGAAAGCCAATGTTCAAGCCCATTCCGAAGATCATCCCCGAGATGCAAAGCTGAAATTGCAGTAAGCTTTGACGGCAATTCCCCCGTTAGTTGAGGAACACGTATGATTGTACGTTGATGAGGTGCCGCATATTGTAATGCGGAATGAGGGTGGTAACGCGAGTAAACTCGTCCCTTTATCGGGGCGGGTTTTTTTATTTTCCAATACATTTCACATCAAAAGGAGTAGACAGATATGAAACGAAACGAAACATTATTTATCGGCTTTATGTTATTTTCCATGTTTTTCGGGGCCGGGAATTTAATCTTCCCTCCATTTCTCGGCGTCCAGTCGGGAACATCCTATTGGCCGGCGATGGCGGGCTTTATTGTAACCGGCGTCGGGCTTCCGGTTCTGGTTATCGCTACGGTATCGGTTGTTGACGGCGGCATCCAGGCGATCGGGAACCGTGTCCACCCGCTTTTCAGTACCGTTTTTACTGTCATTGTCTATTTATGCATCGGGCCGTTTTTGGCGATCCCGCGCAATGCAAACGTTGCTTACGAAATGGGTGTTAAACCGTTCCTTCCCGCTTCCGTCCAAAGTTCGCCTGTTGCTTTGCTGTTGTTCAGCGTAGTATTTTTCCTGCTTGTCTACCTGGTCAGTTTAAATCCGGAAAAAATGTCAAAATACCTCGGACGCTGGATTACGCCGGTATTGCTTGTAGCCATGGTGGTCCTTTGCGCTGTCGGCTTCTTTAAACTCGCGGGGCACCCACTCCAGGCACCGGCTGTGGATTATCAAACTGGTTCTTTCTTTAAAGGGTTTATTAACGGGTACTCCACGATGGATGCACTGGCTTCTCTGGCCTTCGGCATCGTCATTTTAACAGCGGTCAAACACCGTGGTGTGTCCAATAGAAAACAGATGACAGCTTATACATTAAAAGCCGGGTTTATCGCCGGCGCAATCCTTGCTTTAGTGTATGTCGCCCTTGGATTTATCGGGGCAAAAATGGCATCCGCCGGCACTTTTCAAAACGGCACGGACGTATTAACCGCAGTTTCCACACTACTTTTCGGGGAAGCCGGAAAAGCGCTGCTCGGATTTATCTTTATGCTGGCCTGCTTCACAACAGTAGTTGGATTAACAACAGCATGCGGGGAGTATTTTTCAAATTTAATGCCGAAACTCAGCTATCATCAGGTGGTCATTGCCGTCACCCTTGTTGGTTTTACACTCTCGAATTTAGGCCTGAATTTGATTTTAAAATTTTCCGTACCTTTTTTGGAAATGGCCTATCCGATGACGATCGTGCTTGTTGTCCTGACGTTTTTCCATAAGCTTTTCCACGGTTCGAAAAAAGTGTACGGCTGCACATTGTTATTTACTGGCGTCTTTGCCGTCATCGAAGGGCTGGAAGGGTTCGGTATCCCGCTTGGCTTTGTACAGGCTTTCGCGCAAAAACTTCCGCTTGCCTCTGCTGGGCTGGAATGGGTCGTACCGGCACTTATTGGAGCTGCCGCCGGGCTTCTGCTAAGCAGGCTGGGGCACCATGCACCCGAGGCACAGCCGGTCCATTCAAAAGCAACGGAACAAAGCTTGTAACATGCCGCAAACGGCTGCTGCATTTATAGAATTTTAAAACCCCCGGGCCACTCCAAAATGGCCGCGGGGGTTTTAATACCCAGTTTCTTCTATAATATATATATCTTATAACAGTTGGATTTCCTTCTTTAATTCATCATATTTGAAATAGTCTTTTATGCCTGCTGCAAAGTTCCCTTCATTTCAGCCCTGTTATCAAAGGAAAGCTCCCTCATAACCATTTATTGCACAATTTCCGGGCGCAATCCGGTAATGACCATTTTGCAGCTCATCATTGAATTGCCGTCAATGATTTTAAAAATATGGTCAATGACATGCATTTCCATTTCCGAAATCCCGGAAAAATCCATAATCAGCGTTTGAATATGCAACCTGCCAACTTCCAGCAGCACTTTCTCTTCCCTATGAGCCCCTTTCTTCTTTACGAAGAATGCGTCCGCCTGTATTGATATTGTTTCCACTGATAGTGGATAAAGCACCCGATGCAGAAACCGAGGATCGCAATGAATGCAGCAAGTGCGACGAGAGCAGTAAACACATAGCCTGCAACGTTCCACCCGAGGCGAAAACTGATAAACCCGAGCGCCAGGCATGTTACGGCAATTTTTTGGTTAAATTGCTGCTGCTCCCAATCTTCCGGTATGTAGGCTTTCGGGTCTTTCCGCAAAAACAGCTTTGCCAGTTTCATCACCGGATTGAAGTGGAACAATAACCCTGCCAGGCCCGCAACGAGCGGAATCAACAAAAACCACTCCCGCCCGGACACCCAGGTTAAAACTACACTCAGCACAATCACCCATTGGTTTGCCCTTACCAATGGGCGAGGTATCGAACGCACCATTTCCGCCATTTAAACCCAACCTTTCCAATATAATTAATTTATTTAATGCTATATTAAGGGATTTTTTGTGTTTTGTATACTCTTTTGATTTCACCAGCTTCGACAATTGAAACCTTTTGTTTTATGATTCGTATAAAGAGAAGAAGGTACATTTATATTTTTGCTGGTAAAGGAGACAAATATGATGTCATCTTTGTCACAAGTATACAAGTTACTGCTTGGCTTAACGGAATTGTTTTTCGGCATCCCTTTTTTGGGCGGGGCGATTATTCTCGCTCATCTGTGGGCCCCGTTAGGCGGGTTGATTCTGCTCCATATCGTCGGTGCTGTGTTTGCTTATGCAGGCGGAAAAGCGGTTTGGGGACATGTATTCGGCATCATTGGAAACGTGCTGGCTTTTATTCCGGTTTTAGGCATGATTTTACACATTTGCATCGGATTGACCGTCTTTACCCAAGGACTGCGAAACACCTAATACGAAAAAGTCGCTTATAGAGAGCGGCTTTTTAAATGGCTGTTTTGCTTTCCGATTGTTCGGCTATATAGGCTGTAATTTTTCCCCACGCTTCCTGCGTTGCCAAAAAATCACTGTAATGCTGCTTTACTTGGCTGTGGTAATGTTCAAATTCCCGAAGCACGTCCATAAAATCACTGCGCCCAAAATACCGGCAAATTTTTGGCAGCGTCGCTTCGAGCCGGGCGCGCACTTTTTCAATTTTTTCTTCATACGTTTCCGGCTGGGTAATGTACAGGTAAAGCGGCTTATACCGGATCCAGCCGACGCACGCTTTATAAAAACGTTCGACAACCTGCTTTGTGTCCGCTTTTATATAGTTTAAATTTGTCGGCAGCACCCCGAGCAGCAGATGCTGGTAAGCGCCGAACCCGTCATGGAATGTATAGGCGGGGACACGCAAAACTTTCCGTTCACCCAGGCATGTACTTAAAAAAGTATCTTCGCCGCGCGCATTCGGGGGATTGTAAAACGGAAGCACGCGGGAAGGGTCCGTTAAATTCAGTGTCAAGTTCGAACCCGAAATGAATTTTGCCCGGTTCACTTCCTCCACTTCTTCCGCTTCGTCACTGATAAGGATGCTTGTATCGGCATACGTTACCCCGCCGTTTTCCATCACGCTTTTAATTGTATTCCAATTTACAATATCATTGCTCAAGGCTTCGATAAAGGTTCGGAGATCTTGTTCATTCAAATCTTCGTTGAAGGCAATGAAAGGGATCGGGGAAATATAGCCGCAGTGGTAACCATTTGTAATATCCGCCTCTCTGATGTGCTCCAAATGGGTCCGCAGCACCTGCTGGCCTCCCCAAACAGCATATTTCCTGCTTTTTGTAACGGCAACTGGATATTCATCGTCATCCAGAAAAATCAGATAGTCGATCCCGTTTTTTAATGCTTCGTAAACGACGATATTCCGTTTTGAAGCATATCCATCCCCAAACAACAAGCCGCCTTCTTTTTCCGAGATGATGCCGCGTAAAACAAGGTCTTCCATTTCTTTCCGTGTTTCCTCTTCCCCGATAAAACAGGCATGATCAATTTCTTCCATTATATCTGTATCTATATGTATAAAATCCTCCGGTTCGGCATTTTCATAGTTTAAGTCGTACGCAACAAACAGGCGCAGACGGATGCGGTCTATTTCCGTCAGTTCGGATTCTTTTAAATTATACATATAGGTTCTTAAAACATTCTTAAAACTTTTCCTTCCTGTTGCAAATCCAATACCAACTTTGATTCCCTCTGCCATTGCTCATTTCCTTTCCTGTCCTGAAATGTGAAAAACACTCTCTTTCCCTTATACCCCATTGCAAAGTGAAACAAAACCTGACATAACTTTCCCGGATTGTGGGTAAACTTCGAATGTGATTGGATCCGGGCTTATGGAACAAAAGTGAAAAATGGAAAAAAGGAGAAATACGATGGCTGAACAAATCCCAAATGAAAAAACAATAGATGATACAATTGACCTTTTGAAGGAAGGCTACCTCTATATTAAAAACCGGACGGATGAGTATCGGATAAATTTGTTTGAAACGCGCCTGCTTGGACAAAAAGCTGTCTGCATCAGCGGCGAAGAAGCGGTAAAAATTTTTTACGATCCGGAAAAATTCAAGCGGAACGGAGCTGCCCCGAAACGTGTACAGAAAACATTGTTCGGGGAAAATGCGATCCAGACATTGGACGGGAAAGAACATATCCGCCGAAAAGCTTTGTTTTTGTCGCTAATGGGGCCTGATGCACAGCAGCGACTCGCACAAATGGCAGCAGCGGAATGGGAAGCCTGCATCCCAAAATGGGAAAAAGCCGTCAGGATCGTATTATTTGATGAAGCAAAAAACCTTCTTTGCCGGGCCGCATGCCGCTGGGCCGGTGTGCCGCTCCGGGAAGAGGAGACCGGGAAACGGGCACAGGAATTTATGGATATGGTGTACGCTTTCGGGGCTGTTGGGCCGCGGCATTGGAAAGGAAGAATGGCAAGAACGAGCGCGGAAGACTGGGTACGCGGCATTATTGAAGATGTCCGTGCAGACAAAATAAAAGCCGAAGATGGTTCTGTTTTAAAGGAAATGGCACTGTACCGGGATAAAGACGGCCGGCAGCTCGATGCGCAAATAGCAGCCGTGGAACTGATCAATGTGCTCCGCCCGATCACCGCAATTGCCACCTTCATTACCTTTGCAGCCCTTTCCTTACTTGAGCATCCCCGCTATAAAGGGTGGTTAGAAGGCGGGGACGAACAACGCATCGAATGGTTTGCCCAGGAAGTCAGGCGTTTTTACCCATTCGGCCCTTTCTTAGGCGCAAAAGTCCGCAAAAATTTTACATGGAACGGCTATGAGTTTAAAAAAGGGCTGCTTGTGCTGCTCGATATGTACGGCACGAACCATGATGAAAAGATTTGGGGGGATCCTGATGTGTTTCGGCCGGAACGTTTCCGGGACTGGAACGGCAGCCTGTTTAATTTTATTCCCCACGGCGGTTCGGATCCGTCGAGAGGCCACCGCTGCCCAGGCGAAGGGATTACGCTGGAAATCATGAAAGCTACCCTTGATTTTCTTGTCAATAAAATTGATTATGATGTCCCGGCGCAAAATTTAAACATTCCGCTGAATAAAATCCCGACATTGCCGGAAAGCGGTTTTATCATACAAAATGTGAAAAAGAAAACGCCTGCCGTTTAATGGCGGGCGCTTTCTTTAAATCCGTCCAGTTTAGTCGTCGCTTCCCCAAATGCCGAGGATTTGCAAAATGTTAATAAACAGGTTTACAAAATCCAAATACAAATTTAAAGCCAAAAGCGGAACCATTTCCTCCGTTATACTGTGGTGCTTCATTTGGTTAAAGTCATATACAATATACAAGGAAAAAACAATTGCACCAATAAAGGAACACGCCAGCAGGCCGGTTGGAGTAAGCGGGCTGAAAATGCTGAAAATCCCGATGAAAATGAGCGCCAGCAATGCAACGAGCAATGCCGTGCTTAAAAAGCCGAGGTCCCTTTTTGTAACCGCGCCGATTGTACCCATGACGGCAAAAATGCCAAAGGTGGAACCGAAAGCGAGCAGTACCACTTCAGCTCCGGCCACGGATGCATAATAAGCAACGACAGGGTACGTCGTAATGCCGGATATAAACGTAAACGCATAGACAAATAAATAGCCGACGCTCTTCCGCCTTCTCAGCCAAAAAGCGGCAATGATCATGGCCACTTCCGCAACCATCAGCGGCATCATTAACCCCGGCGGCACGAATCTTCCCGTATATAAACCTGCTGTCGCAAACAGCAGCGAAACGGCAAATACCCAGAGCACTTTCTGGAACATCGACCTTTGCCTTGTTTGTAAGGCCTCCATAAAATCCCTCCTCTTTACTTACTATTTATTATATTTTTAACCGGCCCTATATTTCAATCTTTTGTACCCAATTTTACCGCCTATATTTTTAAAATTAAACTAATTTTCATCTTGACAAAATCACTTAAAACATTTAAAATGATAGTAAATTAAATAATTTTAAAAAAATTCTTATCCAGAGAGGTGGAGGGACTGGCCCTTTGAAGCCTCGGCAGCGGTCTTTTTGAAGAACTGTGCCAATTCCAGAAAGCAAATTGCTTGAAGATAAGAAGAGTATCGGTTTCATTTCGCATCCTAACCTCTTCTTATGCCAAGAAGAGGTTTTTTTATTGCACGGCCGTACATAAAAGCAATTTCTTTCTGCGCACAGCAGCCGGTTTAAAAAATTTGCAGAAAGAGGGAAAAACAATGACAACAAAAACCATTGCGAAAGCACCATTTAAAGCAGACCATGTAGGGAGTTTACTTCGGCCACAAAGAATCCATGAGGCCAGAAAAAAATTTCAAGAAGGAACCATTACTGCGGCGGAATTAAGAACAATTGAAACGGAAGAAATTAAACGAATTGTTGATAAACAAATTGAAATTGGACTAAAAGCTGTTACCGATGGCGAGTTTAGACGGAGATTTTGGCATACGGATTTCATGGAACATTTAAACGGGGTAGAAGGTTACATCCCTGAACATGGTTATCGATTTGTCGGTGTTGAAACAGAAGCATATGATGTCCGTGTAACCGGAAAAGTTTCCTTTAATCCTGATCATCCACATTTGAAAGACTTTATAGAGTTTAAAGAAATTGTTGGTGATCGAGCGATTGCAAAAATGACCATCCCAAGTCCAAACCAATTTTTCAATGCAGGCATTCGCAATGAAGAAATTTATCCGGATATTGAAGAATATGCAAAAGATATCATTCAAGCTTACCGGGATGCAATCAAAGCTTTTTATGATGCCGGTTGCCGTTACTTGCAGCTTGATGATGTCTATGTTGCCGGCCTTTGTTCACCAAAACTTCCATTTTCCGACAGTGAATTGGAAAGAGAAAAATTAATCGACCTGGCTTTACGGGTTGCAAATGGTGTTCTTGAAGGCAAACCGGCAGACCTGGTTGTTACAACCCATCTATGCCGCGGAAACTACCAATCGACTTGGGCTTTTGAAGGACCATATGATAAGATTGCTCCCAGTTTCTTTGCAAAAGAAAAAGTGGACGGGTTCTTCCTTGAATACGATGATGAACGTTCCGGCGGCTTTGAACCGTTAAAATATGTTCCGGAAGGCGGCCCGAGAGTCGTGCTCGGGATTTTCACCTCCAAAAAAGGCGAACTTGAAGACAAAGAAACCATCAAAGCCAGAATTCAGGAAGCTGCCAAATACGTTCCGCTTGAACAGCTCTGCATCAGTACCCAGTGCGGATTTGCCTCCACCCACCACGGCAATCTTTTAACAGAAGCGCAGCAGTGGGAAAAGTTAAAATACATCGTGGAGACCGCAAAAGAAATTTGGGGGTAACTGATTTTGACAAAGCCTGAGAACCAGGCTTTGTTTTTTATGGTAAAATAAGAATATTCCATATTCACGATCAGAAACAGAGGGGGGTTATCATGAAAGTTATCGTATACAGCGCAATGCCAGAAGACCTTATTGAATCTCTGCGGGAGCATTTTGAAATCAAACATATACCGGACTGCCATACATATACGGATCTTCTGCCCGATTTAAAGGAAGCGGAAGGGCTGCTCGGGTCCGGACTCCGGGTGGACAGCGGGCTGCTGGACCACGCGCCCAACTTAAAAATTGTAAGCAATATTTCAGTCGGCTATGATAATCTGGACATCCCCGAGCTGACAAAACGCGGCATTATGGCAACAAACACACCTGGCGTCCTGGACGATACGACGGCGGACACCATCTTCGGTATGATGCTTGCCGCCGCAAGGAGATTTACGGAACTCGACCGGTTTGTCAAAGAAGGAAGATGGAAAGCGCCGGTTTCGCAGGCCGAGTACGGCATCGACGTCCACCATAAAACGCTCGGCATCATCGGCATGGGCAGAATCGGGGGCAAAATCGCAAAGCGGGCACATTTCGGCTTTGACATGAACATTTTGTACCATAACCGTTCACGGAATATGGAGGCAGAAAATAGATATGGCGCAACATACTGCGGGCTGGATGAGCTTTTGCAAAAGTCCGATTTTGTCTGCCTCATGACGCCACTTACGCCTGAAACCCGCCATCTCATCGGGGAACGCGAATTCAGGCTTATGAAAAAAACGGCCGTCTTCGTGAACGGGTCAAGGGGCCAGACCGTTGATGAAGCTGCTTTAATCAGGGCGCTTGAGCGTAAAACAATCTATGCCGCAGGGATGGATGTTTTCGAACAGGAACCCGTTTCACCCGATAACCCGCTTTTAAAAATGGAAAATGTCGTCACACTGCCGCATATCGGCTCGGCCACGCACGAAACGCGCTATGCGATGGCAAAACTGGCCGTTGAAAATTTAACAAAAGGGCTGCTCGGACAATGCCCGCCGAGTTTGATTAACCGGGAAATCTTTCAAATTTGAAAAGACGACCGGCCCAAAAAATTTTTGACCCATTCCTGCAAAACCCGGGCGGTACCTTCACCAGTAAAACAGGCTGTAATCACCGCCCGCCCTTCCGCTTACGTCTATAAAAAGAGGAAGGTGAACGTTGTTGGATAATGAAGAAGCGGTATTTCATTGATTTAACATGGTGGCAACGCAAGAGGTGGAACATATGAAGCGTTGGATACCGCCGAGCAATTTTGACTTTGATAAAGCCGGACGCCATCTGAAACTGGCAGAGAAAGAAACTTTGGCCGGCCAAAATGCGCCGAATCTTCTGATGATCCACGCCCAGGACCATGTGATGACAGCTCAGTCTGAATTGCAATGAATCAAACGTCTCATAGCGAATATAAAGTCATCCACAAACTGGAAGAGAACGTATCCACCATCTGGAAAAAGATCCGCGGCCTATGGCTTAAAGCCTGGCCGCGTTTTTTCACTTGAACAGATAAACGAGTAAGCTTGGAGAATTCGCAGATAAATGCCTCGGATTCGCGGATATTTTTTATTACAGCCGGCTATTGCTGTATTTTCATTCCGCTTCTACCCCATTCTGCCGATAAATCATAAGCGATCGGCGTTTCAATGATGTTTTTCACTTGTGCGGGATCCTTCGTTTTCCCGAGGGCCCACATCAATTTCGGCACGATTGCTTCCGTGTTTATGTCGCCGGAAACGATGACAGGGTACTGTGCGACTTTTCTCCCAACTTCATACAGATACAAATCATGCCCTTCTTCCAGACATTGCGTTGAAATCATAACAGCAATGCCCGCATCCGTCAGTTCCTTGATTTTCGGCAGCAAATTCCGCCCTTCAAACGGCACACCGCCGTTCCCGAAGCTCTCAATAATAATGCCTTTATAATGGTCTTTCAAAAAATCAAAAATCTCCGGCTTTGTGCCGGGATGCAATTTTAATAAAAACACATCCGTGCAGAGGCTTGTTTCCACCTTAAATTCCTGCTGCGCCGGCGCCGGTTTCCAAATATATCGCACTTCTTCCCCATCGATGTAAGCGACATATGGATGGTTAATGCTTTCAAACGCATCATAGCTTTTTGTCCGCATTTTCACTGCCCTCGTGCCAATGATGACACGCCCGTCAAAAACGACAAATACCCCGCCAATATCCTCGCATGCAAACCGGAGCGCATCGGTTAAATTTTTCTTCGCATCCGTTTTTTTAAAGCTGATCGGCACCTGCGAACCCGTAAGCACGACCGGTTTCTGAAGACCCTGCAGCATATATGATAAAGCCGCCGCGGTATACCCCAATGTATCCGTACCGTGGGTAATGAGAAAACCGTCATACTGTCCGTAGTTTTCCGCGATGGCCTCCGCCATTTCCACCCAGTGCTCCGGCTGCATGTTCGTGCTATCGCGATTCATTAAAATCCGGGCCGTCACATCCACAGACAACAATGTATTTTCAAAATACTTCAGCAGATCCTCACCCGAAAGGCCCGGTTTCAACCCTTCATCCCCTTCAACCGAAGCAATGGTCCCACCCGTTGCCAACAATAAAATTTTCTTCACCCATGTCACACCTTCATTTTCGTTTGTATGTAAACCTCAATGTAATACATGTATTATAAATTGTTTCAATAGGAACATCAATTTCTTTTTATGTGTCTACCATTAAATTCCTCTACATTGGAACCCCTTAAGCTGCTCTAAACTTGCAACTTAAGGGGTTCCCGTTTTGAAATGATTAAAAATTTTCTCCCAATGTTTGCTTCTACCGTGATGTTTATATTGCTTTTTCGCCGCAAAAGCTATTACATTGATCATTAAATAGAAAAACAGCAAAATAAACGAAAGAAATAAGGTTCCTTTTTGCTGAACGGAAATGCCGTTCACCCGCAAACAATAGATTTTTACAAATAAATAGAAATACAAAAACATAAGGGTCATTTCCGAAACGACACCTTTTATGCCTTTTCCCGAACGGATTTTTATAATTTTTCCTGAATCCGTGACGAAAACCTAATGAATGGTTTTCGTAGGTAGGTTTTCCAAGCTGAATTTCGAAAAATAACTGATTTTTTGTTCTATTGTATTTTGCTTCATTGGTAAGTTATGAATGTACACTATTTGAGCAGTTTTATGGCATGCCAAATAAACTTGCCGTTTCCATTTTTTGCAAGTTTTTCTGTCAACTCCGAATTTCATGCCGGCATTAGAAAAAAGCATAATAAAGGCGCTCAAAGGTTGGACGCCATTTGTTGGTTAAGCTGACTTTTAGTTTCCATTGGCGCCCCTGGTAACCAGCTTCGAAGCCATGATGATCATGTTCTGGATGACGGTTCTAATTCTCCTCCTCGTGGCTCTCTTTTTCAGAGGGGCATCCTGTTCTCTCAAACCTTCCTGCCCGATGTAAGCGAACATGGGGGCGTAACCGTCACAGCCTTTATAGGTTCTTTCCACGCCTTCCTTTTTCGTCTTGGAATTGTCAAATGGGGAGACATCTAGGTCAACCGGTATATATGCCTTGTCTTTGGTGTAAACAGGGCTGATTTCAGCATTTGTCCGGCGGATGAGATTCAGTGATTCTTCATGCAGGATCTCTTTCCACTTTTTCGTCAAGGCAGCCTGGTCTAGACGCTGCCTTAAAGTCGGGCTGGAAGGAACCCTTTGGATATCCAAAGCCAGTTGAAAGAAGGCATCATCCCGGAATGTTTCAATATGATCAAAATCGCTTTTCCCCTGACAAAGCAGGCCGATATAGGATTTGGCTACATCGCCATTGGAGCAGCTGCGATTTCTGGAAATCCGCGGCAGTTTATAGGCATTTAACTTTGAAGCTAAATTTGTTTGATCTAGTAAATTTCCTACAATAATCCAGATTGGGCAACAATCCGTTCATTTGTATATTCTATAATAAACTTTTTCACAAGATCACCTGATTGTGGAATTGGTTAAATTGGATTTGTGCCCATATTATACTAGATTTTAAGCGAATTGTATGACTTTGTGTGAAAATTTCGTCACGGATTCAGGTTTTTGTAAAAATAACATCTGCAATGACAGCAGCTGCGCAAGCAAAAATGAAGAATTTGGCTGCAATGGCCATCTTACCCCAAATATGTGCAGCATTCATTTCCACATAAAGAGTCAGGGAAACAAACTGCAGCAGAAAATAAAAACACAAAAACGGAACGGCAAATAACAAAAGTACCATACAAGCAACAATGGCGATTGCAAATATGTGATCGAATAATGTATATGGATTTCGTTTTTTCGTTTTCATCCAGGAATCCCCTTAAACACTTTTCACAAATCAACCAGCACCGAACATTCAACCGGTTATTCTTCCGTGTACACAGCCCCGGCCGTATCTATGGTTCACTTTGCAAAAATAAAGACGCTCACAATTTTTTTCAACCAGCCCGTTCATACAGATTAAACTTTTCGACCTTATCATTCTTTGCAGTGGATGGCAAAACGATTTCAATCACCATGTCCGGATTTCCATTCCGCTATTTTTTTATTATAGCATACTGCATCTGTCCCTATCCAAAAGCCTCCATGATTCATAGTCTACTGTAAATGTATAATTTAACCGAATGGGAGTGGGAAGTTTGAGCCCAAATCTGAAGAAGTTTGTTGACCATCTGCCGCTGCTTAAAACCATCCAGCCGATACGAAAAGAAGAAGGGATTGCTTATTATGAGGTAACAATGGATGAATTCTGGCAAAAGCTGCACCGTGACTTAAGGCCGACAAGATTATGGGGATATAACCGCAGTTTTCCTGGGCCGTTGTTCGATGTCGCGCGCGGGGAAAAAATCCGGGTCAAATGGATGAACCGCCTGCCGCGGAGACATATTCTCCCGGTTGATACAACGATCTTAAACGGCATGGAAACAAACCTTCCCGAAGTGCGGACGGTCGTGCACCTGCATGGAGGTGAAACCGAGCCGGACAGCGACGGTTACCCGGAAGCCTGGTTTACCCCCAATTTCAGAGAAACCGGCCCATATTTTAAAAAGGAAATATACGAATACAACAACCAACAGCGCGCCGCCACTTTATGGTACCATGACCATGCAATCGGAATAACGCGTCTCAATGTCTATGCGGGACTTGTGGGCATGTACTTGATCCGCGATCAGGAAGAAAAATCTCTCAATCTGCCATCAGGCGCTTATGAGATTCCACTCATGATCACAGACCGGACGTTTAACAATGATGGTTCCCTGTTCTACCCGCAGCAGCCGGCCAATCCGACGCCGGAAACGCCAAATCCGTCTGTTGTTCCGTTTTTCCTCGGCGATACGATTCTTGTTAACGGAAAAGTATGGCCATATTTGGAAGTAGAGCCGCGGAAATACCGGTTCAGGGTTGTGAATGCGTCCAACACGCGCGCTTACCAATTATATTTGGATGCCGGGCAGCCATTATTCCAAATTGGTACGGACGGCGGTCTACTCAGGCGGCCGGCCCGATTGGAGAAATTGACACTTGAACCAGCTGAGCGAGCTGATCTCATTATCGACTTTTCGAAATATTCCGGCCAAATGATTACACTAAAAAATGACCTTGGCCCGAACGCCGACCCATCCGACCAAACCGACGACGTCATGCAGTTCAGGGTCACCCTTCCGCTTTCCGAAAAAGATACAAGCAAAATCCCGCAGTCTTTATCTTCTATCCCGTCCCCTTCATACAGTAATATTCAGGCAATCCGGCATTTAAAGCTGGCCGGTTCCGCCGATGAATACGGCCGGCCATTACTGCTTCTGGACAACAAAAGATGGATGGATCCGGTAACGGAAACGCCACGCCTCGGTACAACGGAAATTTGGTCGTTGGTGAATCCAATGGCTTTCACGCATCCGATCCATATCCATCTTGTCCAGTTCCAGATTTTGGACCGCCGCCCGTTTGATTTGGATTTATATAATGAAACCGGCCACATCGTGTACACTGGCCCTGCCGTGTCGCCCGAACCGAATGAGCGAGGTTGGAAAGATACTGTGGCTGCACCGTCTGGACAGATCACGCGGGTCGTGATGCGGTTTGCCCCGTTTGCCGGCGATTATGTGTGGCACTGCCATATTCTGGAACACGAAGACAACGATATGATGCGGCCGTTAAAAATTACTGATCCAGAAAGCGCCGGGTAACGGCAATCGAGTTCCGGGCAAGTCCAAACATTTGCCCGGCTTTTATATTAATGTTAAATAAATTGTAATATCATTTTTCTTCCATTCTCTGCTATACTGAAATCGGAAATCGGTTTCATACCACTGTTTTTTTTACAACACAAAAACGGTTTGACTTAAATATTCATTCAGTCGAGAAAGAGAGGGGGGTCCTATGGCAGACAGGAAAAAGCTGATCATTGAAGCAGCAGCAAAATCATTTTCTGAATTTGGTTATAAAGCTACCACGATGGATCAGGTAGCAAGACGGGCGGGCGTCGGGAAAGGCACCATTTATACTTTTTTTAAAAACAAAGAGGATCTGCTCCAGTATATTATGGAAAGCCTGATTGCCGAAATGAAGCATTCAGCTGAAGAAACAATAGATGAGCGCCTTACATTTAATGAAAATGTCCACCGCGCGCTTTATAAAATGCTGGAGTACCGGTTCAAACACCAATTGGCAATCAAATTGTATGAGGAGGTAAAGCTTGGCACGCCGGAAGTGGTGGAGGCGCTGCGCTATGTGGAAGAATCCATTCTCAACTACATCAGTCAGTACATTGAAGAGGCGATACGAAAACAGGATATTTTGCCGTGCGATCCAAAACTAACTGCTTTCATTATACTAAAAATGTATATCGCACTGATTTTTGATTGGGAGAAAAATCATCCTCCCCTGACAAAAGAAGAAATTTCAAAGCTGTTTGAACTTTACATTTTCAAAGGTTTATCAATGGACAACCATTAGCTTTGCTCATGATTTCTTATTTTTACCCACAAATGACCAAATGACTATTTTAGTCAATTATTTATGGAGGCATTCAAAATGAATGGCTTTACTTTATTTGGAAAAGAGCTAAAACAAATCTTTCATGACCCGAAAATCCTTATTCCACTCATTGCCGTTATTTTAGCGCCGATTTTATATGCCGGCATGTTTCTCTGGGCTTTTAAAGATCCATACGTAAAAATGGACAAGCTGCCGGTTGCGGTCATCAATCAGGATACGGGGGCAAAGATGGATGGGAAAACGCTCACCCTCGGAAATGACTTAGTGAAAAATTTAAAGAAAAGCGATGCCTTTGATTTTCACTTTGTTTCGGAAAAAAAGGCCATGGACGGGATAGACGGACGGAAGTATTATATGGTTGTGAAAATCCCGGAGAATTTTTCCAAAAACGCAACCACTTTAATGGACAAGAATCCGAAGAAACTCCAGCTCCAATATTTGCCTAACGACAGCTATAACTTCCTGTCCAGCCAAATCGGTGAAACCGCGATGTTGAAAGTGAAAGACAAGATGGCAGACGAAATTTCAAAAACATATGCGGAAACGATGTTCAAAACTGCCGAAAAAATGGCAGATGGTTTTAAAACTGCTTGCACGGGCGCCTCGAAACTCAATAAAGGGGCTGTAAAACTCAATAATGGTGTAACCGTTTTAAAACAAGGTGCCGGCCAATTGTTTTCCGGCGCAGTTTCTTTAAACAACGGGATCGCAAAAGTAAACAACGGGGCGAAGGCAGCGGACACTGGTGCCGCCTCTTTAGACAGCGGCATGCGCAGTCTGCAGGCAGGCATTGTGAAAACAAATAACGGAGCAAAAGATTTGAACACTGGTGCAGGCAGATTATATGCAGGTGCGGTTTCTTTAAACAGCGGGGCCGGACAGGTCAATGCCGGCGCACAAGCCCTAAAAGAGAATCTTGAAAAAATCGCTTCCGGTTCCATCACTTTTACAAAAGGCATTTCCGACGCAACAGCAGGCGCAGAGAAACTCGCTTCCGGGACATCTGTATTAAAAACCGGGTTAAATCAACTGGCCACATCTGGCAGCCAGTCTTTGCTGGCAGGCGCCAAGCAGCTGCAAAGCGGGGCGGCTGGCCTGGAATCCGGCAGCAGCGAATTAAAGTCGGAACTGGAAAAAGCAGAGACTGAAATCCCGGCGCAATTTTTAGAAGGGACATTCCAACTGAAGGCAGGCGTCACGCAGATGAAAACAGATTTGCCGGCAGGACAAAAAATCTGTCCAGCCAGCTGAATTCAACCATGGAAAAAATGAGCAGCCAGCTTACAACGGCACAGTCCCAAATCAGCGCCGGCCTGGCAGAGAATCTTGCCTCGGCGATGATTGACACACAAGTCCAACAAGCAGATGACCTTGTGGAAAAAGTTGCTAAACAGGCGAATCCAACTATATCTGATGATCAAATCAAACAGTTGCAGCAATCCGCCGAAAATAGAATCAAAAGCCAGCAGCAAACATTGCAGGAACAATTACAAGCTCAAATCAGCGCCGGATTAAGCGATTCGTTTAACCAGATTAAACAAGCAGCTGCAAGTGCAATTCCATCTGAGGATACGATTGCTTCAAACATTTCAATCCAAACCGATCCGGCTTTTGATCAGCTCAGTGCGGGCATTTCAAAGCTGAACGCCAATATTGAAAACGGCCAGGATGCCTCCAAAACGACTGTCAAAAGCAGCTTAAGCCAGCTTTACGCAGGGGCTGCCGCATTAAACAGCGGGGCTGCAAAACTGAATGATGGAGAACAGACGTATATTGCCGGATTGCAGCAAGATTTGATCCCGAATCTGGCAAAAGCAAGCGAGGGGGCAGCCGATGTGAATACGGGCGCAGTGAAACTGGCAAGCGGATTGGAACAGATCGACAGCAGTTCGGGAAAACTTGCAAACGGAGCAGGGGAACTGGCTGACGGATCAACGGCACTGGCAGAAGGCACGAGCCAATTGCAATCCGGGTCTTCACAGCTTGTGAGCGGTTCCTCGGATCTTAAAAACGGAGCTGATGCCCTCGCTTCCGGCACGAAACAGTTACAATCCAGTTCAACCCGACTGGCCGGCGGAACGGCCAAGCTTGCAAACGGAACCGGAACGCTGGCGTCCGGAACCGAAAAATTAGCAACCGGAGCTTCACATCTTGTTTCCGGAACGAAACAACTGGCCGGCGGTTCCGGCAGTTTGTCGAACGGGGCGAAACAACTAAAAACGGCACAAAGGAGTTAAAAAATAAATTAGGAGACGCTGCCAACACGGCAAGCGCCGTTCAGGCAAACAACAAAACTTACAACATGATGGCTGATCCTGTCAGCCTCAACACAACGCATTACGACCGGGTGCCGAATTACGGAACCGGCTTTACACCTTACTTTTTGTCTCTGGGGCTCTTTGTCGGGGCGCTGATTTTGACGATCGTCTACCCGCTCGTTGAATCAGCAGGCATTCCGAAGAACGGCTTCAGCTGGTTTTTCAGTAAATTGAACGTCCTGTTGATGGTCAGCATCCTGCAATCCGTTATTGCGGATACGATCATTCTGGCTGGTGTCGGCATCCATGTTAAAAATGTTCCGTTGTTTATCTTGTTCTCGATCTTAACAAGTTTAACATTTATGGCGCTGATCCAATTTTTGGTTACTTATTTGCAGAATCCTGGCAGATTCCTTGCGATCGTGATTTTAATCCTGCAGCTGACGAGCAGTGCCGGAACTTTTCCATTGGAAGTGATTCCAAAATTTATCCAGTGGTTTAACCCGCTGCGGCCGATGACGTACAGTGTGCGCGGATTTAAAGCCGTTATTTCAAGCGGCGATTACTGCGCCATGTGGCAAAATGCCGGCATCTTGTTGATTTACATTATAGCCGCCGAACTGCTCACACTTCTGTATTTTCTGATCCATTATCACCGCCAGTACAGGCAGCTGCATGAACATGCGATTCCAGCTGAAGTTTAAAGACAATTGTTGCTACCTGGCAATAAATGTCAGGCAGTCTTACTTTTTTTAAGCGAAAAAGCTGTATTCATACCGGAATTTGCTGTTCCGCCGATTTCCGGGGACTTTCCGCCGATTTTTTTGGGGTGTTCGCCGATTTTCCCTGGCACTCCGCTGATATTTTAAGCTGTTTCGCCGATTCCGTAAAACAGAACGGGGCGGCCGGCCGCATTTACGGAGCATTCGGCCATTTTTTAGGCGTTCCGGGATGGCTCTTGCTTCTCTTCTGTCTGCATTTATGCCGTTTCACCGATTTCCGGGGACTTTCCGCCGATTTTTTTGGGGTGTTCGCCGATTTTCCCTGGCACTCCGCTGATATTTTAAGCTGTTTCGCCGATTCCGTAAAACAGAACAGAGCGCAAGGACAAGGGGAAAGCAAATCCCGGTTTGAAGCTTTCAAAATCCCCACTTATTTCCAGGACACTCTGCTGATTCCGCACCCGGCCATTTCCGCTTTTCCGTTTCCTCAAATTCCGTTTTCGTTCACCAATGCTTTTTTCAGATCCTCCACGAGCATGTCCACCAACCCTTCCTGGTAGCCGGCTTTTTTCTTTGCCCGCATTTCATCAGCCAGCCGCAGCAGCTCAGGGGAACTTACAACATCCAATTTGGAAAGCCGGCCGGAAATGTCTTCATCCGATAAAATCTGCCCATAAGCATCCGCATCCATCCGCCAAAAAATCGTACGACCCGGGAAACGGTCGTGCAGTCGCTGCGCCATTGCCACACCTTCCGGATCAAGGTCGCCGGAATAATAAAACGTGCAGTTGGACGCGGCAAGAAGCTGCAGCACGATCCAGGCCGCTGTTCGAAACTGGCCGTGCGTACAGATGACAGGCGCATCGGGCACTGCATCCAACAGTGTCGAGCACACGCTGGAATTCTCGATGATCCAAACTTTCCTGCCCACATGCGGCCAAATTCTTGAAACATGCAGCAATTCTTTTACCGGCACATTCATTACCGTACCCGTCTCCGCTGCTGCCTGCCAAACCGGGTGCATCCCTTTTTCCGTTTCCGCCAAAAACCCGCGGCACGTCACAAAACTCCACAAATCATCGCGCATCAGCCCGGAATTTCCAAACAATTCATTCAGTTCTTCCGTCGTTTTCGGCATCGCGTCAATCAGACCTTTCCGGAGCTGGTCCACGTACAAACAATGGACGAGCAGCCTGCCTTCAAACCGATTATTGTCAAAGAAATGCGGGTTGCCCGTTACGCGCTGGGCAAACAAGGGAATGCGTTCATACGCGTCTTCTGCAGGAAGCGCCTTGTAAGCTTCGAAAACGGTCTTCAACTGTCCTAAAAGCGCATCCTGATCCTGCTTGTACGCACTCCAAATAAACCGTGTATCGGCAGACTTTTTGGCAATCCGGTCCCACCACCATTTTCCATCCGGCATTATTCCGGCAAGCGTTTCAATAAATTGCTCCTCTTTTAGTCTTTCCATCTCCCCTTCTTCCGCTTTTGAAAAAATTTTCTCCTGTAACACCGCTCCAAGCAAGTCCACGAAGCGGTACTGCCCGAAAACGGTCGGTGCCAGCGCTTTTTCAAACGTACGCAGAGAAATTTTCTTTTTTTCCGATAGCGAATCAGGGGAAGTGCCGATCAGCCCGGCAACCGCCTCCAGTTCCTTCTGTGAAAAACCGGAAAGGCTGACCGTGCCTCCGACATGGCCGAGCGAACGGTATTTTTCTTTAAAGAGGCGGAAAAGTTTCAGCATCCCCGGTTCCTTCCTTAGCATTTCAATCGGGTCATTCATAAAAGCAAACTCCTCCATCATGATCATTCTTAATAAATCTAAAAAGCAGCTTATTGGACGGAAATTCAATCTTGTCACCCATAAGGATTCAAGAACAATTTTCGTAAGGCTATGTTTATAATGACAGCGAAATCCGCTTTTCCGCCAATCCCGTACGCAGGAGTCTCAGAAATGAGCGATCATCAACAATGAAATCTAACAAAACAATTCTTAAAAAAGCCGGAAAAGCTCTGGGTCCTTCCATAAGCATTCCAACTGCTCATTCCTGCAAAGCAAGTTCCTCTTCCTCCGGATCCAATACGAGAGAACGTTTATGGCCGTCCCACTGGTAGCGGATGACCGTTACATAATCGGCATTTTTCGGGCGAACAAGTTCGCAGATGGCAAGGCTTGAAATCGTGTCGTAATCGCCCCACAGCGCCTGCGAATTCATAATGTAATTGAATCCGAGCTGTTCGACAACTTCAAACATGTCGCGTATATTGTTTTCATCGACGCCGGCAAATGCTTCATCAAGGGAGATGATATACGGCGCCATATCCCCGGCTTCCAAATAGCGCGAATACGCTGCGGTAAAGAGCGGGATATACATCGCCATTGCTTTTTCCCCGCCGCTGAATTTGAAAAATGCAGTATTGGTCAGCTCGCGTTTTGGTTCCCCGGCACGCTTGTACGACAACACAAACTGGAACCATTTCCGGTAATCGAGCACTTCTTTTAACACTTGGTGCAATGTCGAACCTTCATTGCGCAACTGGATCAATTCCTTGGCAGCCGCAATCCGCGAGCGGAAATGTTTTGTTATCCGGTTTAAATCATCCTCGTTTAAAAATTTGCTGTTCCGCTGCAGCAGGGCAACAAGTTCTTCTGTGTCGAGCTCGTCTTCAGAATCCGCTGTTTTTGGTTTCCAGGCAATTGAAAAAGTTAACCCTGATGAATTGTCGCGGCTTTTCATAATGTGGTCCATTTCTTTCACCCATTTGGAAGCCCGCTGGATCCGGTTCCGCAAAATGACGCCAACTGTATTAACAATGATATCCTCATACAACTGGCGGTCCTGCTCATCCAAGTAACTTTGCAAATTTAAAAGTTCTTTTTCAAGCAACTCGAGCACGGTATACGGGCTCACCCGCTGGCCGCGGTATTCCATCTGGATCAGGCGCCTGCCCCGTAAACTTTCCCACTCATGTTTAAACGTTTCGTAGTAGTCATCGAGTTTTTCCGAAAACCAATCCGGCTCGTCCGATTCTTTTGTAAACTCAAACATGCGGTATTCCGTCAAATTGGATTGCTCATTAATAAAAATTTTCGTCAGCTGTTCGTTCAGTTTTGCACGGTCGTATTTTTCAAGGATACCGGAAAGTTGCGCCAAAATCTGCCCCGGTTCCACTTTTTCGACTTCAACAAAACGGAGCGCCGCCTCTTCTTTTACGAGTTTCTCCCATTCCGCCGCCATATTGGCCCAGAATGCCGCGCTCTGTTCTGCCTGCAAAAGTTCCTCCGCACACTTTTCGAGATCCGATTCTTTTTTCGGCTGCGCTTTATAAAAATACGAAACTTTTTCTTCCGCCTCTTTCAGTTCATGCTGGACTTCCTGGACACGGGCGCGGACCTCCTCAATCCCCTGCAGTTTCAGCTGCTGTTCAATTGCTTCGATATCGGCCATTGTTTTTTCCCATTCCGACTGCCGGACGTTCTGCTCGCCGCGAATCTCATCGAGTTCCTGTTCTTTCTCCCAGATACTGTCAATCAGCCGCTCAATCATTTTTCGGGCAGACTGCCACCTTTCAAAAATGAGTTCCAGGCTGTAGAGATGGTCCTCGTAGTTTTTCGCCGCCATCAGCGCTTCATCGAGCGGCCCGCACTTGAGCGTAAGATTGATCCCGGCACCTTTTTGATGAAGTTCCACGCGGATGTTTTGCATCTTTGTGTACACTTCTTTCCACTGCCGATCTACTGCATTTAAAAATTCCTGCTCGTTCTTTAAGCTGCGCGACGTTTTTTCAATTTGCTCCTCAATATCGCGCAAATCTTTGTCATTGGGAATTTCCCCTTTCCAGCGCTCCGCTTCCCGGACATCATTCTCCAGTTTCAACTGCCGGCTTTCGATCTGCACGAGGGCAAAGCGGGTTTCGGCCATCCGTTGTTCCGCTTCCCTGATTTTCTCTTGCTGGTACCGTTTTCGGGATGTCCTGCCAATAAATTTTGACGGTCCTTCATCCGGGGCATGCCCAACAATGCAGCCGATCGAAAACGAACCGTCCACATCAATATGGAAGCCGCCATCCGACGGTTCCAGTGAAATGCTCCGCAGTACTTCATCAATGCGTTCGGCTGATACTGGGCTGTCTTCATCCAAATCAGGGCGCAAATAATCAGCAAGCGTGTATCCCAAAATCTGCGGATTCGGCCGGATGATACGGTCATGGACAGGTGCAACCGCTTCTTCCATGATTAAGCTGTCTAAAATCCCCGTTTGCTTGAGCGCCGCTTCAATGCGCGCTTTTTGCCCATCCGTAACATGGTCCTGGAATTCAACCGCGGCATAAAACGGCATAAAGCGTTTCCCCGCTTCATCCAGGCTTTTGCGGAAAGCTTCCGTATCCTCCGCGCGTTCCGGGTTGGCGAGCTTCAAGTTTTTCCAGTATTCCCGTTCTTCTTCCGCTTCCTCCAATTCCTGCTGTTTTACCTGTTTTTCCTGCTCAGCCTTCGAAATTTCCGTGCGCACGTTTAAAATATAGTCATGAATCGCCTTCACGATTTCTTCACGGACCGCTTCATAACGGTTTTCATCATACAGCCCGTCAAGCGCACGGGCAATAAGCTGCAGGCGCTCATCCGTAATGTTAAGGGCCGGGTGCTGTTCAATCCATGAAAATACAGCATCTTCCAGTTCCTGCTTTTGCTCTGTAAACCATTTTTCTAAATGGTCCAGATTTTTACGCAATTCATCGATTACTTGTTTTTTCTCCGACGATTGGCGCTGCAGGCGGACATGCTCTTCGCCGAGGCGTTCTTCTTCCCCTGCAAGCCGCCTAAGTTCGCGCAAAATTTCCGAATGCTGCTTTGCCTCCCGCTTCCAAACGGCAAAATCAAAAGCTTCTTCCTGATGGCGTCCAAAATCCCCCGCATTCACTTCATGCTGGCTGAATGCAGCTTCTTCGGCATCCAGCGCGAGTTCATCCAACATTTCCCGAATGCCATGTTCATGCTGCCGTAATTCTGCTTCGGCCCGATCCTGTTCGAGCCTGTCGCGCCGAAGCTGGTCTTTTTTGGCATCCCATTTTTTCTCCAGCTCGGCAATTGCCGTTTTGAGTTTTGTGGCTCTGTCCTGCTTCTCGCTTTTTTCCTTCTCTAGCCGCCATACTTCATGGTGCTGCAGCCGTTCTTGTTCCGCCTTCAGCACATCCTGCTTCTGCTCGTAATGCTGCTTTTCTGCCTCCATCTTTTCAATCGCCTGCCGGAGTGCTTCACGGCTGGTTTTTAATGTTTCCACTTGCTGCTTTGTTTCCTTAAGCCTCCCGCCCGCCGAATGCCATTTTTGGGCACGCTCCGCTAAAATATACTGGTTGTATAGATGGTACTGCTGGACAAGTTTTTTCGTTGATTCATGTTCCCGCTCCAGCTGCTCCAACTGCTGCTGTGTTTCGTCCATGCTTTCAATTGTGTCGGACAAATGGCGGAGCTCGTCATCTGTCAGCGGCGGCAGCGCGGACTCCAGAATTTCATAGATGACGGTCGGCTTGAAATCTTTCGACAGCTTCGGGCTTCTAAGCTGGATCAATAGCTTAATCAAATCTTCAAAAGCTTCCATTGACTGGAACCCGAAAATATATTTATTGACAAGCTCCATGTATTCTCTTTGCGAATGGACAACATGCCCCCCGAGCCCGATCCGGTTCTCGAGCTCCTTCGCCGACAGTGGAATGCGTTCAGACTGGCGGTTGTGCGCCAATTCAAAATCATAGCCGATCCGTCGGTTATCGGCCAGCACAAAATACCACGATTTCAATGTCTTATTGCGTTTTGCCTGCATGCCGATGCCTGTTGTGATATACTGTTTTGTCCCTTTCTTTTTATATTCCAAGAACAAATAGCCTGTCCGCTCATCATGGCCGGAGACTTCTTTTTCCCCTAGCAGGTAGTCTTCCATTTTCCTTGCTTTTGACCCAAACGGATCAAGCCGGTCAGGAGTTTTTTTCCCGTCGAGCAAAACCGGCAAAATGCTTTGCATCGTCACCGATTTCCCTGAACCGTTTGTGCCGCGCAGCAGCAGCTTGCCGTCCGCAAAATGGAAAATTTCATCGTCGTAATACCAGAAATTCAGCAGGCCAGCGCGGTTCATCACCCATTTTCCTTCTGTCATTTTTTCGCATCCCCTTTCTCAAAATCTGCCGGATACTCGCCCGCAATCACCCCTAAAAGCGGTTTGATGCGGATCAAGGATGCCGCTTCATCCGTTTCGGCCATCATCCATTCTTTCATCGTTTCGACTAGTTCCGTGCAGACCGCCTTTGTGCCGGCGTCGCGGAAATGCTTTGCCCACCCGCCTTCAAGGCGGGCGCGCATTCCATCGATCAGCGCTTCAAATTCGCCGTCTGTCAGCAAAATTTCTCCAGACTCGTTCGGCACATATTTTTCCGGGTGGTCGTGCAATTCTTTCGACAGCTGCAGCATCAAATCCGTTGATCCCTTTGTATTCGGATAAACTTGATGATAACTGCGCGGTTCGGCGGTCGACAAAAACGCCGTATTTTTAAAGACATGGAGCTTGTAATTGCTGTGCTGCTCAATGTCTTCAGAAAGCCGGTTGCGGAAGTTGCGGATATAAAGAAAATCCAAATCCTGCGAATCCGTCCGGTACACCCCCGGCGAGAAAAACAATTTTCGGTACACCCGTTTGCGGCGCTCGTCTTCCTGGTTCAGCTTCCAGTCTTCTTCAAGCAGTTCTGTCCAATCCCGGTAGCTCGTAAAATCATCCGGAAAGCTTCTTAAAAAATAGCGGCTGTATGTTGTCGCTTCGTATAAAACTTCCTGTTCTTCGTACGTGTCAAACCTAGAAATATCGCCGTCAATCGTGCGGATCAACCGGAATTCCATCAACACTTGAACCGCCCGGATTAGAGACTTGCGGTGCGTATAAAGCGTCCAGTCAAGGCCGTCTTCCAACGGATAATTGCTTTGAATTTCCTGGCACAGCTCGGATAAAAGAAACTGTTCATCTACCGCCTTCCCTTCCAAAAAGGAGAGGGCGCAGCAAAAAATCGCATAGTCCATCGGCTCCTGAAAATTTTGGATCCCCATCCACGCCTCGGGTTCAACTGGAATTTTTTCCAGCTTGATAAAATGCTGGTGGATAATCAGCCTGAGCCCAAATTTTTCACCGATGTAGCGGCGCAGCACTTTTTCGCGTTCGCGGATGAGCTGGTACCAGTCGGGATGTTCGGAGCGCAAAATCCAGTAATGATGGAATAACAGATCCATCCCCTGTATCGCTTTTTCATCAAAAATCTGTATCGGTTCCATCAACTGCCTCCCCCCACGAACTGAAAGACAGCATCCGGCATCGTCAGTTTTCCGTCTTCCGATTCCAGTATGATCATTTTGTCCTTATTGATGGAGACCTTCACCACCATCCCGTAATCCGTCTTCACTTCGTGGTTTTTTGCCGCCATCGATTTTCCGATCCAACCGAGTAGCACTTTCCTGACAAACGGTTCGACCATACCAACATCGGCAATCCGGATTTCGCCGTCTTTCATATATTTTTCGATCAGCTGTTTTTCCTGTTCGCGCTCCTTTAAATACGCGAGCCGCTGCTTTTGTTTCTGTTCGCGATTGGACCGGAAGGCACCCGGTTTTGTTTTCTCGCGATACCGGTTCGTGCGCGGCTTGATCTCCCGCATTTCCGGCGTCTCTTCCCACGTCTCGACATGAAGGTTATCGGTCGTTGCCTCTTCCAACTGCAAATGCCGCACCGTCATCGCGCCGAACACGACGGACGATAATCTATGCGCTTCTTCAAACGTCCGGCATTCGACAAACCATTTGGCAAGATGCAAATAATCTTTCTTGCGGCTCCGGAAATGCTGCTGCCGCTCTCCGATCCGCTGCACGTAGCGCGCCATTCTCCGGATCATTTCATTCGTCTGCAGCTGCAGCATCTCCAGTTCGCTCTGCGCCGTGCCGCTCCCCAAAAACCATTGGCGCAAGGATCCCCAATATTCCTGAAACTCCTGCAGCCAGTCTTTTGTGGACAGTGCTGCATCTTCCAAGCGCGGGATTGACTGTCTGTGCTCAACCAATTTTTCAAAAAACGGCGCCATTGCCTCGAAATCGAGTTCGCGCAGCCGTTCCTGGATTTGCAAAGATGTTTTTTGCAGCGACACGATAAAATCGCGCAAATACGCGGTAAATTGGTTTTTGTAAACAAGAAAGGCTTCTGTCTGCATGCGCTGCGTCGTCTTTTCGCTGTTGATATAAGCAATATAATCCGCCGTGTTCGTCCGGATCGTCTGGAAGAAATGGAAAATATCTTCCCAAATATGCATATAATCTTCAGCAGGCTTAACCAGCGGCGTTTTCAATTCGGTTTCAAGTTTTACCAAAGCCTGAAGCAGCCGGTCAAACTGCGAACGTTCCAAAGAACCTTGGAACTGGTCGCCCAATTTTTCCAGCTGGATTAGCATCCGCTCGATTTCAACAGTGTACGGTGTGCACTGGTAGCGGAACCTTTTTTTCTTATATTCTTCGATCGTTTTTGCGTTCGTCATATCCTGGCGGGCAACGAGATTATTCCATTTCACGAGCTGCGCCAACTGCTGATGCAGCTGTTCTTCTTGATAATCGTGAAACTCCGGGATCGAGCGCAGATATTCGAGCACTTCTTCAGGGGCAATAAAATCGCGCATCCGCTCATGCTGCCGGTAGAAAAAACGCAAAATCACCCGGTACTGGGCTGCTGAATCCGCCGTCAAGTAACTTGCTTCGACAACTTTCTTCATGATTTGGTCCAATTCGCTTCACCACGTTTTATTTGGTAACTTTATTGTATAAGATTTGTAGAACTTTGAACATGGAAAAAGCGGCTAATCGCCGCTTTAACTAAAGACTATTTTGACAAAATTTTTACATCGGGATGGTCTTTTGACGCCTTATAAAGGCCACGAAAGATATTTTGTAGTTGTTTAAATCAAGCTTTTTCAATTGTTTTTAAATTTGTCCATTCAATGGTATTCTTAGACATGTTAGACATGGGAACGAAGAAGTACCGGGCAATGGTCGACAAGGCCTCGCGTGAAATTCAACGGTATTCTTAGACATGGAAACTCTACCTTTCATTTGTTTTTCCACAAAAATCATTTTATCAAAGGTGAGCGCTTCTTTTCTTTATTCTTGGTTATGTCTGAATATTATTATCACTATCCGCTCCCCGTAAACATTTTACTCATATCAAAATTTGTCAATCATTTGACAGACAATAAAAAAGGGGGCACCATATTCATGCACCCATCATTCTATTTGTAACTCCTATTCAAAAACGCCTTTGTCCGTTCGTTTCGGGGATTTTCAAAAACCTCAGCCGGCGACCCCATCTCAATAATTTCGCCATTATCCATAAAAATCACCCGGTTGGCGGCCTCTTTAGCAAATCCCATTTCGTGCGTTACGACAATCATTGTCATATTTTCTTCCGCTAAATCCTTCATAACTTTCAGCACTTCGCCTGTCAGTTCCGGATCGAGTGCCGAAGTCGGTTCGTCAAACAGCATAATTTCCGGATTCATCATCAGGGCACGCGCAATGGCCACACGCTGCTTCTGCCCGCCCGACAAATTTGCAGGATAAGCGTCCGCACGATCAGCCAGCCCGATTTTCGTCAAAAGTTCGCTGCTTCTTTGGCGAAGTGCATCAGCCGGCTCCTTCTTTACCATTTTCGGCGCCAGTTCGAGATTTTCCCGGACCGTCAAATGCGGAAAAAGATTATAATGCTGAAACACCATGCCCATTTTCATTGTAATTTTCTTAATGTCCTGCGGTTTGGCATACACCCCGTCCTCCACGAGCCGGCTGCCGAGCACCCGGATTGTGCCACCGTCCACTTCCTCAAGGTGGACAAGGCTGCGCAGCATTGTGCTTTTTCCCGATCCGGACGGGCCGATCACGGCAACAACATCATTTTTATGAACATCAAATGTAATTTGTTTCAATACTTCCAATTTACCGAAAGATTTCCTCAAATTTGAAATTTCAATGACAGCCACTTCGTCCGCCTCCTCTTCTCAAAGGCTTTCATTCTTCCTGATATTCCCCGCCAAACCTATTCAAACGTAAACCTGCGCTCCAGCCATTTGAAAAACAACGTTAAAACCATCGTCATCAGCAAGTAAATCACAGCCGCCACGAAGAACGGCACTACTGTAAAATCACGGTTCACGGCTGTTTCGGCATAGTGGAGCAGTTCCGGAACTGCGACGGCGTATAGCAGCGCCGTGTCTTTTACAAGCGTAACCGATTCATTCGCCACAGCCGGTATCGCGATGCGGAACATTTGCGGCAAAATGACTTTCGTTGTTGTTTGCCATTTGTTTAAGCCGAGCACCTGGGCCGCCTCGTACTGGCCTCTGTCAATCGCCAAAAGCCCGCCGCGGAAAATTTCCGCAAAATACGCGGCGTAATTTAAAATGAACCCTAAACTTGCGGCAATAAACCGGTCCAGAACCAAATACTGCCCGATAACCGGCAACAGCGGGAGCCCGAAACAAATAAACATCAGCTGCAGCAGGAGCGGTGTGCCCCGCATCACATAAATATAAGCCTGTGCAAGCCATGACAACGGCTTAAACCGGCTTCTCACCGCCAATGTCAGCAAAAAACCAAGCGGAAGCGATGCAATGATGGCGATGAAAAACAAAAGCACCGTCATTTGCGCGCCGGAGAGCATCGGCTTTAGGATCGTTTGCATATAATCGGTTGACATGTTGCATATCCTCCAACAGCAAAACAGGGTTTCCCGCGGAAATCCTGTTTTGCCCCCATTTTAATCCAATACTTTATTTGCGCCGAACCATTTTTTCGAAATTTTGGCGGATGTACCATCTTTGTTCATTTCATCCATTGCTTTTTGCAGTTCTTTCAAAAGTTCTGTATTGCCTTTCTTCACGCCGACCCCGTATTTTTCCGGCGCAAGCGATTCTTTCAGGACTTTAAACGTATTTTTCTCTTTCGTCATATAATAATTGATCACAACTTCATCAATGACAACCGCATCGAGACGGCCCGTTTTTAAATCGTTTAAGGCTTGGACATTATCGGAGTACTCTGTTACTTTTTTGATTTTTGATTTGATCGGGTTGGCGTCTAAAGCATCGGCTGCCGAAGAAAGTGACTGCAGGCCGACCACCTTGCCTTGCAAATCACTAAGCTTCGTGATTTTCGAATCAGCAAGTGTGACGACAACCTGGGAATTTTTCAAATAAGGTTTCGTGAACAGCACTTTTTTCTTCCGCTCCGGCGTAATAGTATAGCCGTTCCAAATCAGGTCAATGCGGCCGCTGTTTAATTCCTGTTCTTTCGTGCTCCAGTCAATCGGCTGGAATTTTACTTTTTTCCCCATTTTCTTTGCGGCTGCTTTTGCCATATCAATATCAAATCCGACAATGTTGTTATTTTTATCCCGGAAACCCATTGGGGCGAATTTGTCATCAATGCCGATTACAAGCGTATCGTTTTTTTTCTCCGGAGATTTGCCCGAAGAACATCCTGCCATGACGGAAAGGACTGCCGCAATGATGATCATCACGGATACAAAGCGTTTCATAGAAAATAACCTGCCTTTTATCAATTTACTTTAGTACGTTACCATATTATCGTACTACCAAATTATAATACTGAAAGAGCATAAAAGACAAGATGGGAAATGAAATTTTTTGTTGAAAATGGGCTGTTAAGATTTTACAGTCCATACGCATGAAAAAAAGCCATGAAATCCGGTTGATTCCACAGCTTTACTTACATCAATCCGCTACGGCATATGTGCTTTCGATTTCCCGGATCCGCCTGTACAATTCTTCGTTGACAGGTACCGGGACACCGTATTTTTTGCCGAGTTCGATAACCGTACCTGAAAACAGACCGACTTCGCTATACCGTTTGGCTTCGACATCCTGCACCATCGACGGCTTGCCGCCCGGACTTAACGCTCCGACTACTTTGAGCCAGTACCGGAGATCCTCCTCCCCCAGCGGGAACCCTTCTTTCTCGGATAAGGCCATGACTTCACGCATGGCGGCAATCATCATCTCCCTGGCCGGCCCTTCTTTCTGGATTTCACCGTAATTGCTTTTATATACAGCGACGGTTTGATTGACGCCGACATTGAGCATGAACTTGCCCCAAAGCCTTTTCATCATATTGGTGTCGGCTTCATACGGAAAACCTGCTTTGTCAAAAAATCGCGCAACCCTTTTCATTTTTTCAGAAAAAAGCCCTGGTTCTTTTTCACCGAAACAAAGCATGCCCATATGATCGTATGTCAGGCGGTTTCCGGCCTTTACGGCATCCATCCCTTGGGCGACACAGAATAATATTTTGTCCATTCCGTATGTACTGCCGATGATTTCTTCGCTTGAGATGCCGTTTAAAGCCGACAAAATAATCGTATTCGGCCCGACATGATGTTTCACCGCCTGAATCGCATCTTCCAAACCGTTAAATTTTACGGTAAAGATTAACAAATCCGCAGGTTCGACTATTTCTTCCGGCGTAACATAATGGAAGCTGCAGCGCTCTCCGTTGCAGTAAACGCCATTCTTCTCATACCTTTCAATCCGCTTGCGGTCTGCAATGATCCTCAAATTTCCCTCCGGCATCTTTTTTGATAAATGGTTCCCAAATAAAATACCAAGTGCACCGAGGCCAATGATGGATACCGTTTTGATTTCCGCCATATCCCCCTGCTCCTTTCTTTTTCCATTATTTTACCACAATTCGGATAAAAAAAGCAGCCGCATCAATATGGCTGCTTTTCCCCATTTCTGATGGCCAAATATTCTTCCAACCCTTTTTTCCGCAATTTGCAGGCCGGGCATTCACCACAGCCGTCCGCAATGATGCCGTTATAGCATGTCAAGGTTTTTTCACGGACAAAATCAAATGCACCGAGTTCATCTGCAAGCCGCCATGTTTCCGCTTTGTTAAGCCACATCAACGGCGTATGAATGACAAACTGCTGGTCCATTGAAAGATTCAGCGTCACATTCAATGACTTGACAAACATATCACGGCAGTCCGGATAGCCGCTGAAATCCGTTTCGCAAACGCCGGTGACGATATGTTTGGCGCCGATTTGGCTTGCGAGCACCCCGGCAAAAGACAGAAACAGCAAATTGCGCCCCGGCACGAACGTATTCGGCAGTTCCCCGTTTTCCCCTTCTTTCACCGCAATATCATCCCTTGTCAGTGCATTCGGGGCCAACTGGTTCAACAAACGCATATCGAAGACATGATGCTTCACGCCAAGCTCAGCCGCAATATTTTTCGCACAATCAATCTCCAAACGGTGCCGCTGGCGGTAATCGAATGTCACCGTCTCCACTTCCGAAAATTGTTTCCTCGCCCAAAACAAGCAGGTCGTACTGTCCTGGCCGCCGCTGAAAACGACGAGTGCTTTTTCTTTTTTCAATGGGATCTTCCTTTCAATCAAAAACAGCAACCTAAAAAAGCAGCCGCTGTTTTCTTAGTTTTTTTGGGAGGGTTGCTAAGAACCTCCACCGGATAGCTTCCGAATTTATATTTGATTATAGCATGAAACTGTCCGCGGCTGTGGATAAGCGGGCGCCAAGCTAACTGCTATCTTGTGGAAAAGTTGAAAAATTCATATATTTATACACAACCTTTTCCACACCTATGGATAACTTTGTTTTCACGCCTGAAAACTTTCACAAATCCGACACAAAATGATGTATTTTTTATGATCTACATCACAGTATTCTCAAAAAACACTTTTTAAGATAAATATAGTGGTTATCTGATGCTGCCCTCATAAAACAATCGGGGAGGTGTAAAAGTGAAACGGTATATCCAACTTTTCTTTATGTTTGCCGCAACAGTGCTGATTGTCATGGGGATCCAAAAAGGGTTAAGCACACTTGAACTTCTAAATCTTGATAACTTCTGGGCGAACTATTTTGTATTTTTGATTCTTGCCTACATGATTCTGTCCTTCTTCCTCCATTATTTTTCAAAACGCAAAAAGCAATCTTAAGCAAAACCAGCGGTCTGCCCATCCAGCCGCTGTTTTTTTTCATAATGATCGCAAAACTGATGGATTGTTCCGCCTGCACGTCCACTCCCAGCAATCCGGGAATTTCAACGCTGTTGTTTAAGCGGTAGCCGTCCTGCGAATTTTTCATATGAAAAACCTCTCATTTTGGTTGTTTTTATTTTTTCCTTTGAAAAACGCACAGATCTATTGATTGCTTACTACTTTGTATTGCAAAATAGCCGATTCTTTGCTAAACTATCTTGTATAACAAAGTAGTTGAAACGGAGAAATGCATATGTCGCGAAGCCAACTGTTAAAAGGCATCTTGGACGGCTGCGTGTTGGCTGTGATAGAAAAAGAACCGGTATACGGCTATATCCTTTCGAAAAAACTCCAGGAAACCGGCCTGCTGGATATCAGCGAAGGCACGCTTTACCCGGTGCTGTTACGGCTGCAGAAAAATGGCTGGATACGCGGTGAGATGCGGCCGTCCGATACCGGCCCGAGCCGAAAATATTACGAACTAACCGAAACCGGAAAAGCCGCACTGGACGAGATCACAGCCGAGTGGCAGCAAATCTCTGAGCCTGTCAATCTTTTATTGAAAGGAAGGAATTCGGATGGTATCCGCGAAACAGCTAATTGAAGAAAATAATCGCAAGCGGGAAGAATTAACGCCGGAAAACGAAAAATATTATGGGGACCTACTCATTTACATCCGCTTGCAGTTGACGTTATCCGAACAGCAGTCTGAGGAAGTACTGATGGAACTGCTCGACCATTTACTGGAGGGACAAAAAGAAAACAAGACGGCAGAAGAAATGTTCGGCGGCGACCCGAAAGCCTTTGCCGATGAAATCATCCGGCAATTGCCAAAAGAAGAAAAACGCAATATGATTCCATTTATCACCAGGATTGTTATCATGCTGGCGGGGATTCAACTTGTTATCAACGGTATTGGTTTACCATTATGGATCCATTTTCAAAAACCAATTCCAGACTTTTACCCGGTAACTGCTGCCATCAATTTTTGCATTTCTTTGCTGTATATTGCCTTTGCTATGTGGTATGTTCTCCTGTCTTTGAAAAAAACTTTATTCTCCGGGGATACGAAAAGAAACAATATCATTTTTTACTTAAAAATTTATCTGGGCGTATGCCTTTTTCTTGCAATCTCCATATTAACCGATAAATTTATGCCGAAAATCGGACCGTCCTTCTCTTACCCGTGGTGGCTGCCGCTCATTTCCGGCGTTTTGTGCTTGGGCATTTATTATTTATGGGGAAAAGCTGCGAAAACTTGATATGTGTGAGACCACTTGAATACGCGGTAAAATTTTAATACAGTCAAAACGGACAACATAAATGAAATGAGGTTTACGTATGGAAGATATTATTGTGACTGCCACCTTACCTGCCCCGATCGAACAAGTGTGGGAAACCGTCTCCACACCAGAAGGGCTTTCAGCATGGTTTATGCCAAACAATTTAAAAGCAGAACCTGGATACGAATTTTCTTTGCAGTCGCCTTTTGGCCCATCAACCTGCAAGGTGCTGGAAGCGGATCCCCCGCGGTTCCTTTCATTTGCATGGGATGAAGACGGCTGGTTTTTGCCGATCGCATTAAAAGGCGCCGATGATCAGACTGAATTCACACTAACACACGGGGGCTGGAAAGAACCGGACCACATCATCGAAAAAGCCCGTGAAAAAACTTCCGTCATCCGCGCACGCATGGAACAAGGCTGGATGAATATTGTGAACACGCGCCTGAAAAAATTATTCGTATAAAACGGTATGGCTCCTCTTGGCAAGGAGCCTTTGATTTTTGTTGTTCATGCTTCCGTTTTTTTCACGAGCATAGTGATCGTATCCCGATCCTCATCATTTTGTCTTCGATTCGCGGCGCAGCATCTCAAAGGCCGGTCCAAATCGGACAAAGGGCCCGTGAACAATAAGGAAATAAAATAAGCACATTATTCCGGAGATGTACCTGAATTCATTTGAAAAAAGGTACCTGGAATAATGTGCCTGTTTAATATCGTTTTAACTTTTCGTAATCAGAAGGATGTGATTGTAATGGAAGTTTAACATCAAAAAACCTTTTCCATTATCATTACATCTACAAATTTACCATCTAATTTCCCTTGGTTCTTAAATACTCCAACTTCCCGGTATCCGTTTTTTCTATAAAGCCCTTGCCCCAACTGGTTAAAAGGAAATGTAAATAAAACAATTTTATTGAAAGCATGATGAATTGCAACTTGCTCAATTTCCTGTAATAATAAGGTGCCAATTCCTTTGCCCCGTTGGTCTCTTCTGATATAAATGGATAATTCTGCTACCCCGGCATAAGCACAACGGCTTGAATATGGGTTTAGTGACGCCCATCCGACTACTTCATCATCCTTTTCAGCAACCATGACGGCAAAACGCCCGGTGTGGCTGTTGAACCACGCTCTCATATATTCAAGATCCTTTTTCTCTTCTTCCAATGTTGCAATCCTGTCTTCGATCCCTTGATTGTAAATCAATAAAATCGATTCGAGGTCGCCCGTTACAGCCGGCCTTATTTTGTACCCTGTTTTCATCCTTATTCCTCCACGTTCAATATTTAGCTACCCCGGTACTACGGCCGATTTCACTTCTCTGCCCGAATGATTGCTGAAACAATGTATTCTTCCAGTCTGCGTTCAGAGTCCCATTCTTTAATAAATTCTTTTGACTCATCTTTCGAGACAATGATTATATTTTTAAACCCGGCTTGCTCCATCAGCTTATATAATTGTTCTATGGTGGAAGCACCCGAAACACAGCCGGAGTATAATTGCATGTCTGATTTAAACTCTTCCGGCAAGCCTGCTGTCAATACAATATCGGAAATCGCCAGTCTTCCCCCACTTTTCAATACACGATATGCTTCTTCAAAGACTCTCTTTTTGTTTGGAGACAAGTTAATCACGCAGTTTGAGATAATGACATCAACGATACCATCTGCTACCGGCAAATTTTCAATTTCACCCAAACGGAATTCTACATTACGGTAATCATTCTTTTCGGCAAGACTCCGTGCTTTGCTAATCATTTCGGGCGTCATATCAACTCCGATCACTTTTCCGTTACTCCCCACTTTTTTGGAAGCCAGAAAACAGTCAAATCCTCCCCCGCTTCCAAGATCAAGGACTGTTTCTCCCTCTTTTAAATCGGCGATTGCTTGTGGATTTCCGCAGCCCAGACCCATATTTGCTCCATTGGGAATATTTTTTAATTCTTCAAGAGAGTAGCCCATTTTTTGCGAAATTTCTTCTGCAAAAGGTTGGCCATTTCCTTCAGGGGAACAACAATTGGCTCCACCGCAACAGCTATTAGAACCTACAACGCTTAAAGCAATCTTTTGATAGTGATTTCGAACATGATTTCTAATTTGGTCATCATTTACTTCACACATATCTAAACTTCACTCCAACTTCAATATAAAACCGAAAACGAATAGCTCTCATTTCCCGGTTTCCGCAAAACGTTTAATTCTTTCGCCAATTTCATCACGGACTCGCCGGAATACATTCCAAACTTCTTCAGGCGTCCCTTCAGCCTTTGCCGGATCGTCAAAACCCCAGTGGACCCGTTTTACCTCGGGAGGCGTCATTGGGCATCTCTCATCTGCATCCCCGCAAAGCGTAACAACAAGATCGGCATGGTTCAAATAGTCCGGATCAATCAGTTTTGACTTGTGGTTTGAAATATCAATGCCCACTTCTTCCATTACTTTGACGGCATTCGGATTTAAACCGTGTGCTTCAATGCCCGCACTCCGAACTTCCCACTGATCCCCGAGATATTTTTTTGCCCATCCTTCTGCCATTTGGCTTCTGCATGAATTTCCCGTGCATAAAAAGTAAATTTTTTTCTTTGTCATAAACAAAA